>VHDG01000565.1 GCA_016871475.1 Verrucomicrobiota bacterium | reverse complement strand
GAGTCCAGCGAGATGGTGGAAGCCTGCAGGGGTAGTCCGCGAATCGCAGCCGAAAGGATCCGGATCGTTTCCGGTCCCTTGATATGGTCGGTGTGAAAGATAACGGGCAGGCCGCGATAACGTTCGCTGTTGGCCAAGGCGGAGAGATCAGCGAGGTAGCGAGTGAGTCCAAGTATCGGGTCGCCCGCGCCGTAGCTGCGTCCGGTGAGCTGCCACAGGCTGGTTTCGATGATGATGGGTGCCTGGCATTGGAGGGCTGCTTCGAGGCAGTCTGTGACCGCGGCATGGCTGTCGGCATTGACTGCGAGTATGGCGAACCGCTCGCGGGCAGCGCGTTCGAAAAGTTTACGGGAGGCTGTCGGGTCTAGGAGCATGAGGCACTTGTCGGCACATCCCTTGCGGTCATTGGTGCCACGTCTTGATGTGTTTCGTTTTCAGATACTCGAACATGGCTCGTCGGCCCAGTTCCACGCCATAGCCACTGGCCTTCCAGCCGGCGTAGGGTGCGTAGTTGGTGTTCACTGCACCGTGGTTCACACAGACGGTTCCCGCTTCGAGTGCTTCGGAAAGCTTGACTGTCGTTGCGTAATCCTTCGTGAAGACATAGGCGACCAGGCCGTATTCGGTGTCGTTTGCCAGCGAGATGGCTTCCTCCAGCGTTTTGAAACTCGCAAATGGCACTATTGCCGCAAATGTTTCCTCGCGCATCACGCGCATCTTCGGAGTGCAGCCGGTCAGAATTGTTGGGAGATAGTAATTTCCCCTGGCGAAAGCCTCTCCTTCCGGCTTGCGTCCACCGCAGCAGAGCGTTGCTCCGAGCGCCAACGCGTCGGTGACGTGCGCCTGGGCTGTGGCAAGACCCTCAGCTGTGGTCATCGGGCCCAGATCCACCTTCGGGTCGGTGAGACCGTCTCCCATGGTCATCTTCTCTGCAATGGCGCGCAGCTTTTCGACGAGGGCGTCATGGATGTTGTCGTGCGCATAGACACGATTCACGCTGCTGCATGACTGCCCGCAGTTGCGAAAACCTTTGTACGCGATCATTTTTGCCGCGAGGTCGAGATCTGCGTCGGCGCAAACGATCGCGGGGCAGTGGCCGCCCAGTTCCAGGGAGACTTTTTTCAGGAAGGGCGCGGCGGTCGTGAGAATCTTCCTGCCCACTGCGGTGCTGCCTGTCATTGCAATCTTTGCCACCAGCGGGTGGCTCACCAGCGCCTCGCCCAGCATCACGCCGGAGCCGGTGATGCAATTCACCACACCCTGGGGGATTCCGCCGGCGACCAACGACGCACAGAAGGCGAGGGGCGAGAGCGGGGTGACCGGCGTCGGTTTGACGACCACGGTGCACCCGGTCGCCAGGGCGGGGCCGAGTTTCCAACTGAGCAGGGACACGGGGTAATTCCACGGAGTGATCAACCCGCATACGCCGACCGGCGAGTAGGTCACATGAGAACGGTAGGCTTTATCCTCCGTGGGATTTGTATAGCCCTCGATGCGGACGCTCTCTGCTGCGTAGTAGTCGATGGTATCGCAGGACGCACCGATCTCGCTCACGGATTGAGCGAGTGGCTTGCCTTGCTCGAGTGCCATGAGGCGTCCGATGACCTCTGCTTTGGTGCGTGTGTGGGCGGTTGCCTTGCGGATGGTCTTTTCGCGTTCGTAGCCGGTCAGTGCGCTCCATGTCTTGAAGGCCTTGTGTGCGGCCTGCACGGCAGAGTCGAGGTCATGGTTCGAGGCGTTCCCGACGTTGCCGATGACCCGCCCATCATGCGGAGACTTCACCACCGAATGTTCGTTGATTGCCGACTCTGGAAGAATGCCCATCTCGGGGCAGGCAAAAGGAGAAAAGTAAGACATATGCAGCTCGATTGTGACTCAGTTATCCGTGTTCATCAGTGCCCGTTAACGAGCGGCAACACGCACACTTTGAGCGCTACTCCATTTTCCATGAGCGGAAAGGCCTCATTGATTCGTTCCAAGGGCAGCGTGTGCGTTATGAATTTATCGGCCGGAAATCGTCCGCTGTGCAGCAATGCGAAAGCGGCCTGGAAATCGCTCTTCTTCTCCGAGTAACTGCCGCTGATCACCAATTCCTTGTAATGAATATGGTTCACATCGAGAGGGGCGATCGGGTTTGACTTCGGCAGCCCGGCAAAGAAGTTCACGCGGCCGGCTTTGGCGGCGATTTCAAGCGCATCGTTCTGCGCGGGTGCTGCGCTGACGGCGACGATGGTGACATCGCTGCCGAAACCCTCGGTGAGAGCTCGCACCTGCTCGCGATGCGAACCGTCGGCCTGCACCAGCAATGCCGCATCGATGTCGAAGCGTTTGGCCATCTCGAGCCGGGCGGGGTTGTTGTCCAGCACGATGACTTTCTGAGCTCCTTGAAGGCGTGCGAGCGTGGCGTGCATCATTCCGATGGGCCCGGCACCGATGACGGCAACGGTGTCCTTCAAGCCGATGCCGAGCCTCGAGTGCGCGTTCATGCAGCAGCCCAGGGGTTCGGCGAGGGACATGTGCTCATGGGAGATATTGGAGGTGATCTTGAAGAGATTTCCTTGCCGCACGGCGGGTGCCGGCACACGCATGAGAGGAGCGAAGGCCCCGTCGTGGTGGTAGCTCATCGTCGTGCGATGAGCCGTGAGGTTCTCCCGACCCATCTCCACGTAACGATCCCGCCCGTCGACGATGACGATGTACATGACCACGCGATCGCCGACTTTGACATTCGCATCGGGGGCACGTGATTCGACCACCGTCGCGCAGAACTCATGTCCGAGGATGCGAGGAGGGATGATCTTCTTGTCGCCGTGGCGGAAGGTGCGCAGATCGGTTCCGCAGACGGAGCAGGCGTGGATTTGCAGCAGGACCTCGCCGTCCGCGAGCGTCGGGTCAGGCACATCCTGAACGACGAGTTGTTCTTTCCCCAGGTAAACGGCAGCCTTCATGGTCAGGACATCCAGTTGGTTGATTTCGCGGTCCACTTCACCGTGATCTTCTTCGTTTTCGTCCAAAACGAAATCGCGTCCTGACCGGTGATGTCGCCCGGTCCAAACTTGCTGGCGTTCCACCCCCCGAAGCCGAAGGGATCGCGCGGGACAGGCACCCCGATGTTCACACCCACCATCCCGGCCTCTGCACGCATTTCGAAGTAGCGTGCGGTGGCTCCACTGGTGGTGTAGATGCAGGCAGCGTTCCCGTAAGGGTTCGCGTTCTCGACGGCGATGGCTTCATCCAGGGTTCTTACGCGCAGAACACTGAGCACGGGACCGAAAATTTCATCGTTGGCACATTCATCTCCATGGGTTATCCCGTCGATCAGGGTAGGGCCGATGTAGTTCCCCGCCCGCTGTTGATTGCGGCCATCGAGCCGGATCTGCGCGCCGCGCTCCGCAGCGCGGGTGATGTAACCCTCGATGCGGTCCTTCGCTTTCGCGCTGATGATGGCTCCGACCTCCT
>VHDG01000564.1 GCA_016871475.1 Verrucomicrobiota bacterium | reverse complement strand
TGACACATCAGTTGTGAAACCTGTCGAAGCCCCGGCACTCAAGCCGCTTGTGCCTCGCAATAAACTCGCATCCACCCCCAAGGGTGCTCCGCAGTTCTCGATCCGCGTCAAGAATGCTGCAGGTCAGGAGGTTGTGGTCGCGTGTCCGAAGGCGACTCGTGCCCTGGTGGCTTTGATGGATGTGCATGCCGTCAACGGCGGTGCTGCATGTCATTGGGGTGGGCCCGCAGCCTTCGCTGAGATGATGGCCTGCATCCATGCCATCATGTTCGCCACCCAGGGTCGTGAGTGGCATGAGGCTTTCAACTTCGTGAACGATGCCGGTCATGCGGAGAACGGCATTTATGCGCTTCGCGCCAATCTGGGTTTCGATGGCATGTCCTTCGAGACCCTCAGAGGGTTCCGCAGCATTCAAAGCAAGCTCACCGGACACGGCGAGTCGCACCTCAACCCGGAAGGCGTCCTTCTCAGCAACGGGCCCCTCGGATCCGCGTTCCCTCAGGCTCAAGGCATGGCGATGGCTGATAAAACCGCCGGCCGGGATCGGGTCACCGTCTGCGTGGTTTCCGATGGCGCATCCATGGAAGGCGAAGCCAAGGAAGCGTTCGCTGCTGTTCCTGGCCTTGCTGCGAAAGGTCGCGTGAACCCCTTCGTCGCTGTCATCTCCGACAACGACACCAAGCTGTCCGGCCGCATTACCAAGGACTCCTTCTCCATGCAGCCGACTTTCGAGGCGCTCTCCACGCTCGGATGGAATGTGATCAAGGTCTCTCAAGGCCACGATCTCCAGGTTGTTTATTCCGCCGTGGAGAAGGGGATCCAGGAGGCCAGGGCCAATCCTTCCAAGCCAGTGGCTCTATGGATCAAAACCATCAAGGGCTACGGTGTGAAGTCCACGGAGGAAAACTCTGCGGGCGGTCATGGTTTTCCCCTGGCCAATGGCGAGAAGATCGTTGAGTTCGTCAACGAGATCTTTGGCGGTCAAACGCCGGAGGCGTTCGCCAAGTGGGCCAAAGAGCTGCGCGTCGATTGGGAGCAGAAAGAGGCCGCCAAAAAGGCGAAGGCCGCCGCAGCCGCTCCGGCTTCAGCCACCGCGGTCAAGAAGGACAAGGTCCAAAGCGGGATGGCCAAGGGCGCGATCAAGGCGGCGGTTGAAGGCCATCCGGTTTTCTCCATTTCCTCCGACGTTCAAGGGTCCACCGGGATCAGCGGGTTCCAGAAGGCGCTTCCTGATCGGTTCGTTGAAGTCGGGATTGCCGAGGCGAACATGGTCAGCGTCGGCGCCGGGTATTCCAAAGCCGGCTACATCCCAATCGTGGACACCTTCGGTCAGTTCGGTGTGACGAAGGGCAACCTGCCCCTGACGATGGCGGCGCTGTCCCAGGCACCGGTGATCGCCATGTTTTCACACGTGGGTTTTCAGGATGCCGCAGACGGCGCATCGCACCAGGCAACCACTTACTTCGCCGCAACCAGTTCCATCCCTCACACGGTCGTCATCGCGCCTTCCTGCTCCGATGAGGCGGAGGCGTTCATGTATCAGGCCATCCAGCAGATCGCCAAGGCCCGGTCAACCGGCCACGACGGGGACAGCTGCGTGTTCTTCGTTGGACGCGAGAACTATCCCGTTTACTGGGTCGAGGGAGCGCAGTATCAGTGGGGTCGGGCGCAGGTTTTGCAGACCGGCACCGATGTGGTTCTGATCGGATGTGGACCCTTGCTCGGCAAGGCGCTGGAAGCCGGCAAGAAACTCGCCGAACGCGGCATCAGTGCAACGGTGATCAACAATCCCTTCGTGAACCGGGTGGACATGGAGACGATTGGATCTGCTGTGAAAGCCTGCAAAGGACGGCTGGTGACCATCGAGGATCATCAGGTTGTCGGCGGGATGGGGGCTCAGGTTTCGCATGCCCTGTCCGCTGCTGGAATTGCGCATCGCGCTCGCACCCTTGGGATCAAGGGCGAGTTTGGGCAGTCGGCCTACCTCGCAGAGGAGCTCTACAAGCAACATGGCCTCACTGCTGACAAGATGATCGAGGCTGCGGTTGAGCTGATCAAATCCTGATCCTGGGTCGGCCGACCACGTCTCTGGAAACTCCCGTGAGCGGATCACCAGGACCTGAGAGCCCGGTGCCTGGCCAGAGGCGGGGCGCTTATCGGTGGTGGTGGTTTCGCGGTGTTCTTACAGCCACAGCCTGCCTCGGGCTGTAGCTGGGCTTCGAGCGTCTTCTGGGCTGGCACCTCTTGACGCAATGGCGAGAGATCAAGCTCCGGAACGGTGAGCCGCTGCAAGCCGAGCAGTTGATCCCTGCCGGTGTCCCTGCTTCCGACGACGCGCTTGGACTGCTCCTGGCACACAGCAACAGAGTCGAGTCTGCGATGAAGGCGGTTGGGGAACTGCTCCCCTCAAGAAAGCAGCTCTTTCAATCAGGGATCATGGCAGCTCCCATGAAGCTCGAGTCTTGGGAGGGTGGAGAAGGGAACATCCGTCGCTGGTCCGATGTTCTTGATGGATTATCTGAGGATACGAATCTTTGGGCGACGCTTCACTCGGCTCTTGAGAAACCAGGGTTTAAATTTGGAACGTTGTACACCAACGGTTTTGAAGAGCTGAAGACGCTGGAACTCGTGCCATTGAAGCGCTGTGCAAATTTCCTGCAGATTCATTCGCTCGCAGACCTCAAAGCCGCCAACACTGATCGGGCGTTGTTGGCCTTGTTGGACCTTCTGGAAGTCTGCCGTCGAGTTGAAAAGGAACCTCTCCTGATTCAGCAGCTCGTCCGGCTGGCCTGCCTGGAGATGGCTTACTCCTGCACCTGGGCTGGAATCTCCAGCGGGCAGTGGAAAGAACCTGAGCTGTTTAAACTCAATGGCGCGTGGAGCCAGTTGAATGCTGTGCAGGCGATGGAGCGGGCTGTGCTCATGGAACGCGCCATGTTCATTACGCAATATCATCTGCTCCTGTCAGATCGACAAAGACTCATCAAGCACTTGGATCAGATGGGGGAGTTCGAGTCTTTCCTCGGCCTTGAGACCGATGGAGCTCCGGTCGCTGCGAGATGGGCGCGATCGATGCAAGCGACCGCATGGATGGGAGTCTGGCATTCGCAAGATTGCGTGCTGGCGCTCAAGCGATGGGATTCGATCGTGTCTGCTGTTCGTTCCGCGTCCACAACGTCCTGGCTTTCCATCGAAACGAATCTGCCCCCGGATCTGCGCGAGCCCTCGGATCACTGGATTGGCATGGGCATGACTCCACCCATGAGAGGTTGGACCCGGTTCCGGTTCCCCATTTCTTCCGGCGCCGGCTTTCTCCACGGTTCAGTGATCCGGCGCGCTTTGCATGGCGACTGTCTGAGAGAGTTCGTGCTCGCCGGCATTGCAATCCACAGGTCGCTTCGTGCAGGGAACCCACTGCCTGAAAGGATCGAGAGCCTCGTTCCTCGGTGGTTGCCGTCCA
>VHDG01000563.1 GCA_016871475.1 Verrucomicrobiota bacterium | reverse complement strand
CTGAACACGGAGAAGCTGTCCCGGTTGCTGATGCTCCAGACGGGGGTGAAGCCACTCCAGGACACTCGTCCCGTCCAGCCTGTTGTGAGCGTTCCGAGCACGAAGTCTCCGGTTCCGGCGGCTGTCGTGCCGGCTCCGGAAGGACTGGTCCTGAAGGGCATCACGCGTGCCGGCCGCAGTTCCCTCGCGCTGATCAACAACAAGACCCCGGGGGTGGGGGAGGAGGGGAAGGTCCGGCTCGGAGAGTCGAACGTCACCATCCGGTGCATCAGCATCACCGGGCAGTCTGTGGTGGTGCACTACGTGGGTTCCAAGGAAAAGATCGAGCTCGCGCTGAGCGGGAACTGAGCGTTGTCCTGGACGGGACCGCTTTGAGCCGGTTTGCTGCTTGCAAAGGGACTTTTCTCGGATATCTTCCGCCCCTCCTGTGCCACGGCCCTAATCGCTCTGGCCGTGGAAACACGATTTATGGCAACAGCAAACGATCTTCGAAAAGGCATGGCCATCAGCTACAACGGCGACGTCGCCGTCGTGCTCGACAGCCAGCATCGCACTCCTGGGAACCTCCGCGCTTTCGTGCAAGCCACCCTCCGCAGCATCCGAACCGGAAAGTCTGCGGATGTCCGGTTCAGCTCCACTGAAAAAATCGAGGTGGTGCCCCTCACCACCAAGCGCATGGAGTTCAGCTACAAGGACGGGGAAGATTACGTTTTCTCGGATCCCGAAACCTACGAGACGGTCAACCTCACGCCTGACATCGTCGGAGACGCCAAGAACTACCTGATCGAAAACGCGTCAGTCACCATGACCTTCGTGGAGGAGAAGGCCGTTGAGATCGAGCTGCCTCCCAGCGTGGTCCTCGCAGTGACGGATGCACCCGAAGGAATCAAGGGTGACTCGGCCAACAACGTGATGAAGACCATCACGGTGGAAACCGGCGTGAACGTCCAGGCGCCGCTCTTCATCAAGGCGGGCGAGAAGATCAAGATCGATACCCGTACCGGCAAGTACATGGAGCGGGCCTGATTGCAAACAAACAGACCCATAATCAGCCGCAGGATCCCACCTGCGGCTTTTTTGCAGGCTGATCCCCAGGGCACCCCCATCGACTACGAACCAAAACGCTTATGATCATCGTCCTCCGCAGCACTTGCTCGAAACGTGAAGAGCAAGAGGTCCTCCGCGAAATCCGTCGTCTGGGATACAAGCCGCACATCATGCGCGGTGTCGCCCGAACCGTCATCGGAGCCATCGGCGACGAACGCAAGCAGGGCTCGCTCGAGCCTCTTGGGATTCTCCCCCAGGTGGAGAGCGTCACACCGGTTCAGAAGCGCTACAAGCTGGTCAGCCGTGAGGCACATCCGGCGGATTCCACGGTGACGGCGAACAAGACGATCATCGGGGGACGCAAGTTCCAGGTGATGGCGGGTCCCTGTTCCGTGGAGAGCGAGAAGCAGCTCATGAAAGCGGCCTACGCTGTGAAGGAAGCCGGGGCGACCATCCTGCGAGGAGGCGCGTTCAAGCCTCGCACTTCACCCTACGAGTTCCAGGGGCTGGGCTTGAAGGGGCTGAAACTGCTCTCAAAAGCGAGGCGTGAAACCGGCCTGGGGGTCATCACCGAGCTGCTTTCCGAGCAGCACGCAGACATGGTCGCCGAACACGCCGATATCCTTCAAATCGGGGCTCGCAACTCCCAGAACTTCCAGCTGTTGATCGCCGCCGCCCGCACAGGAAAACCCGTGCTCCTGAAGCGCGGGCTTTCGATGCGCATCGATGAATGGCTCCTGGCGGGTGAATACGTTCTCAGCAATGGAAATGCCGGCCTGATGTTCTGCGAACGGGGCATTCGCACTTTCGAGACCGCGATGCGAAACACGCTCGACCTGGCGGCAATCCCCGTCATCAAGCGGGAGTCGCACTGCCCCGTGGTGATCGACCCGAGCCAGGGCGCGGGTCGGGCAGACCTGGTCAAAGCGTTGAGCAAGGGAGCAGTCGCAATGGGTGCGGATGCGTTGCTCATCGAGGTTCATCCGGATCCTGCCGGTGCCTGGAGCGACTCGGCTCAACAGCTCAGTCTGGAGGGCTTCAAGGAACTCATGCAGGAGATTCGCCCATTCATCCTGGCTGCGGGGAGGGAATAGCGCCGCACGACAGCTCCATCGCCGCAATCACCGCAGTCTGCTTGTGGACCTGACAGTTCCTTGAAGGGCCCGGCTGGCGAGTCGCATGGACTGGGCTGCATCGGGTTTCCCTCGGGCTTCTGATCTCTGACCGCCGCGTCCGGGACCTCCTCCCAGGTGAGAGATGCATTCCTCGAATCCAGCGCATCCCGGCGGACCTGCAGCTTTTCAGGCGTCTGCGGCAGGGGGACCGGCGCCTTCCCGAAAACCCGGATGTCACTGATGGGCAGATGCCGGGCACCCACATACGCATGCTCATATTTCACATACACCGTGCCCGGACAGGAGACCGGAGTTCCACATACGCGTTCGGCCGCTCCCGCCTCTCCGAAGTGAGATCCGCGATGACGGTCCAATCCGCGGCGTTGGCTGAAGCCAGCAGCTTGAACTGGGTGAAGACATTGGTATCGCTGGCGTAGCGACCCGAACGTTTGCCGGTGAAGTTCACCTGAATCGCCCGGACATCGCCTGGCAGTTGATGTCCACGGGATTGCAGTAAGTGCGGTGGCCAATGAACTGGGCCTTCGTTTTCTCCGTAAGTGAACACCTATGCGGCTGCTGAATGTTCCGGCGTGGTTCAGGGAACCCGGTGTCTTGACAGCACGAGTCTCGCCCCTCATTTTCCCCGCTTTCGGTAATCCGTTAGATCACTGTGATTGTGTATGAGCGACCCGCATAACTTGTTGAATACCCTCCAAACTTTCGACCTGGGAAATGGCCAAACCGGTCGCTTTTACTCCCTGCCCGACCTCGAACGCGCCGGCCTGGGCCAGATCTCCCGCCTGCCCGTCTCCATAAGGCTCGTCCTCGAATCCGTCCTCCGAAACTTCGACGGCAAGAAGGTCAGCGAACAGAATGTCCGCGAGCTCGCCGCCTGGAAGGCTCGCGCCGACCGGTCCGAAGAAATTCCGTTTGTCGTCGCCCGCATCGTCCTCCAGGACTTCACAGGCGTTCCGCTGCTCGTGGATCTCGCCGCCATGCGCTCGGCAGTCGCGCGCATGGGAAAAAATCCAAAGCTCATTGAACCCCTCGTCCCAGTGGACCTGGTCGTCGATCACTCGGTTCAGGTGGACGCCGCCGGGTCTGCCGATGCCCTCCAAAAAAACCTCGACCTCGAGTTTCAACGGAATCGTGAGCGCTACCAGTTCCTGAAGTGGGGCATGCAGGCCTTCGACACCTTCAAGGTCGTCCCGCCCGGCATCGGAATCGTCCACCAGGTGAATCTCGAATACCTCGCCCGCGGGGTGCTCAGCCAAAACGGCATCTTCTACCCGGACACCCTTGTCGGCACCG
>VHDG01000562.1 GCA_016871475.1 Verrucomicrobiota bacterium | reverse complement strand
GAGGTGATGAAGGATCGGATGAAGCGCGTCACCCGTCAGGTCACGAACTGCATCGAAATCTCGAGACGTTACCTCAAGCTGCTTGGACCCAACAGCCATGAGCCGGGCAAGGTATGGGTCAACAACATCCTGCTGGACCTGGGAGACCTGGTCAGAGCACTGCCGGATGCTCGCGGGCACGAACTACAAATCAGCCCTCTCACGCCGGACGTGATGTTGAACGTGAACGGAACGGATCTGATCCAGATCCTCTTAAACATCACCATCAATGCCCTCCAATCGACACGGGAATGTCACCTGGTGGAAGTGCGGTCGGAGTTTCACACTGCGCCCATTGATTTTTCGGAGATCTCCGACGCGCCCAATCAGCGTGTGATCAACATCAACGCGGTGCAGAACGTCTCTCCGATGCTTGGCCTATCCGTAATCGACAACGGTCCGGGCATGGGAAGCGACGTATTGGAACGGATTTTTGAGCCGTTCGTTTCCCAGAGCTCGGCGGAACGCCGGGCCGGACTTGGGTTGTGCATCGTCAAGAGGCTGTTGAAGGAGAATCGTTGCGGGCTTCACGTTCACTCCGAGCCAGGCCGGGGTTCCATGTTCACGCTGTTTCTGCCAGCCCGGGCTCCGATGCCGAAGAACCAGGGCCCCGTGCGTCCGCACTAACGCTCTGCGGTTTCCCTCGTCGAGTATTGATAGGATCGGCGTTGGGCTTCCTGGACCTGTTTCTCTGACATCTCACGCCGCAGGCGCGTGCGAGCTTGTGAAGCATAGCCGTCCCCATGGCTGACCGCGGTATTGAAGCAGACATAAGCCCTGACCAGATCCTTGGGAACGCCGTGCCCTTGCATATGGGCGAAGCCGAGATTCAACAGGCCATCCGAGTCCCCTTTCTGCGCGGCGATGGTGAAGCACTCAAACGCCTTGTTTAGATCCTTGGGCATGCCACGGCCATCGACATGGCAGACTCCCAGGTTCACCCATGCTGCCGCCAGTCCCTGGTCCGCTGATCTCTTGTAATAACTGACGGCCATGGCAGGGTTCTTGGGCATGCCGGTTCCCTGATAAAACCTCACCCCCAGATTATTCTGAGCTTCAGCGTAACCCTGCTCCGCCGCCTGCATGAACCACTTCGCAGCCTCCTCAAAACTTTGCTGAACCCCCACCCCGTCGCGGAAGCACACACCCAGGTTGTTCTGTGCCTGGGGATAGCTTTGACGCGCAGCCTCACGAAACCATTTCACCGCTTCCTCCGGGTCTCGTTTTCCGCCCAGCCCCTTGAAGTAGAGCAGGCCCAGGTTGTTTTGGGACGGAGGATGCCCTCGGCCTGCTGCCCTTCGGTATAGACTCAAGGCCTGTGCATGGTCTTTCGTGGACTCGGCATATTGCGCCCGCTGGAAGAGCTCCTCCGGAGACACCGTCGCGTCCGACGATCCACGCGCTTTGACATCCCGCCCCGAGCGATTGGGCGATCCCTGCCCATGCATGGATGTGGTTTGCGGCAGGGCAATCAGGAGGCCGACAAGGGTTAGAACCCAAAAAACCGTTTCGCGGCGTCCCCGCAACAAGAGCCATTGATTTCCGTCAAGGTCCATACCCATCCCATCGGCCTGCGCCGCAACTCCTGAACCGCCAAGAGATCCCTCTGAAAATGACGGTGGACTAATCGACACTGCTGGCCATATTCCCCGCCATGGGCATCTTGAATTTTCTTAAAGGCGAACTGCTCGAGATCATCGAGTGGAACGATGACTCCCGTGACACCCTCTCCTACCGGTTTCCTGATGAGGACAAGGCCATCAAGCGGGGAGCCCAGCTGATTGTGCGGGAGTCTCAGGTGGTTCAATTCGTTTATGTGGGCGAGTTTGGCGACACATTTGCCCCCGGAAAACATACGTTGATCACCGAGAACATCCCCATTCTCACCAAGATCAAGAGCTGGAAATACGGATTCGAATCCCCCTTCAAGGCGGATGTTTACTACGTCGTTACACGCACCTTCTCCGGGAACAAGTGGGGAACGCAGAACCCGGTGATGATGCGCGACAACGACTTTGGGATCGTGCGGGCCCGTGCGTTCGGGACCTATGATTTCAAGATCGTCGATCCCAAGCTTTTCCTGAAGGAGGTCGCGGGTACCGACAACCATTTCCGCCTGGATGAGTTTGCGGAGGTGATGCGTTCGCGCATCGTGAGTGTGTTCAGTGAGGCACTGGCGGAGTCCAGGGTGCCTGTGCTGGATGTTGCGATGCGTTACTCCGAGTTGGGGGAAGCTCTGCTTCCGGCGATCAATCCCATCACCCAGTCAAAATACGGTATTCAGATCACGGCTTTCGTGCTTGAGAACGTCTCGGTGCCTCCCGAAGTGGAGGCAGCGATTGACAAGCGATCGAGCATGTCGGCTATCGGAAACCTCAACGACTACGTGAAGTTTCAAATGGCTGAAGGCATGGCCAAAGGCGGCGGTGTGGGAAGCGCCCCCGCTGAGATGGCGATGGGGTTTGCGATGGCACAGCAGATGATGCAGCAGCAGGCCTCCCTGTCTCAGGCGTCTGCAGCGGCTTCCCCGAGCCAGCCAACGCCGGCCTCGTCAGGGTCGGGACTGCCTGAGCTGTTGAGCCCGGCGGATGCAGCGCAAGCGCTCGGAGTTTCAGAGGCTGATGTGCTTGCGAGCATCACCGCAGGAGATCTCAAGGCGAAGAAAATCGGCAGCGCCTACCGCATCACTCGCTCAAGCCTGGAAGAGTTTCTCAAGTAGGCCTTCGCATGGAAGCAGCCGTCGCTCGGGACAAACATGCTTGTCCGGCTTGTGGCGGGGATGCCCACTGGAACCCTGCCAAGCAGGCATTGGTGTGTCCTTACTGTGGGACGACCGCTCCTGCTTCCCTGGATGCGGCCAGCGGGCTGATCGTTGAGCACGACCTGGCCTCTGCCCTTCGCTCGGTTCCCGAGGAAGGTCGCGGGTGGAGAGCTGAAAAGCATTCAGTGAAGTGCAGGAGCTGTCAGGCCATCAGCGTGATTGATGCCTCCCGGGTGGGCCAACGCTGTGACTTCTGTGGCGCGGCCCAACTGATTCCCTATGAGCAGACCAAGGCACCCATCAGCCCGGAGAGCATTCTTGTTTTCAAATTGTCCGAGCCCCAGGTGCGCGAAGCCATCCGTGCCTGGTACGGCAGTCATTGGCTCGCCCCTGGCAAACTGAAGTCGCGGGCGATGACAGATGTCGTCAAGGGGCTCTACATACCCTACTGGACATTCGATGCTCACGCGGACGCCTCCTGGACCGCCGAGTCGGGATACTATTACTACGAGATGGAGCAGTATCGGGGTCCCGATGGCAAGACCCTTACCCGTCGTGTTCAGAGAGTTCGATGGGAGCCCAGTGCGGGGCATTTGCAGCATTTTTTTGATGACGAGCTGGTCCCCGGCACCAAGGGTGTTCATGAGAAGCTGCTCCGTCAGGTGGAGCCGTTTCCCA
>VHDG01000561.1 GCA_016871475.1 Verrucomicrobiota bacterium | reverse complement strand
GGCGCGTTCCTGCATCATGGCGTCCTGGCTGTAAAAGAGCTGTTTTGTTCCTTCCGTCAATGTAGATCCGGGCGCGACACAATTGACGAGGATGTTACTGGGTGCCAGTTCGATGGCCATTGTGCGCGTGAGATGGACCACTCCCGCCTTCGCTGTGGTGAACGCGCATTGCAATCGCGCCGGGATGACACCCAGCACCGAGGAGATGTTGACGATGCGACCGGATTTCCGAGTCACCATGTGTCGGCTTGCAGCCCGGCTCACGAGGAACAGCCCGGTCAAATCCACATTCAAGATCCGCTGCCACTCCTCGAGAGGGAACTGATCGATGTTGACGCGGTGCTTCATGGTGTTGATGCCCGCATTATTGACCAGGATATCGAGTCGTCCGTGAGAGTCGATGATCCGGGCCACGCCGGCCTCGACCTGGGATTCGCTGCTCACATCCATCGCCATCGCCGAAGCGTGGGGTGATTGGGCTGCTGAAGCCCTGGCTGTGTCGTAATCGAGATCGGCATACACCACGTGCGCACCGTTGGCCGCGAAGAGGTCGGCGATGGCTTTGCCAATACCACGAGCGGCGCCTGTGACGAGGGCGACTTGTCCGGTGAGGTTGACTTTCATGTGGCGTCAGACTGGCACGAGCGTGTCGACCTGCTCAATTTGTTTCGTGGGGTGTGCATGCGTTTGTCAACCCGCTCGCAACGAGATCCGCGGGGCCAGAAGTATGCGCGCGATCCGCTCAATCGCCGGTCGGGTTCCGCGAAAACACCACAGCTGGGATTCATCGATGCTCAAGCTGCGGCCACCCGGACCTCCGATCGCCGGCACATGATGCTCCATCTCGCTGAAAGCTCCAAGACGGCTGTTGACGTTGCAGGCCTGCACGGCAAATCCCAGATTTTCCGGATCAGTCCAGGGAGCATCCACGTATTCGCCCGATGGATTGAGGTTGAAGTTGCGAACGACGAGCGACCACGTGCCGGCCGACGCCCACACATAACCCATCCGACCTGTCAGGGTCACGGCACGCAGACTGATTTTGTGTTCGCCTTTCTGGTTCATCCGATAGCGCACGAGATGGTCTGTCACAACCACATCCCGCTGCGGAATTCGCCCTGTCGAACTGAAGATCTTCCAAACCCCGGCGCGGGAGGTGGTGGGAATCAGCAGCTCTCCCCCATGCGGAAGCTGGATCAATTGCCAAAGGCCGATACGCCAGGGCGTTCTTCGGCTCGAGCCCAGCATTTGAAGGAGCGTGGTCTGGGTATAACCGGCGAATTGAACTCCGGCTGGCAATCCTGGCTGTTCATGTCGCAGAGGGTTGGCAGCGGGAGCGAACCGCTTGCTGATGCTCAGTTTGAGATCCTCTCCGGACCGCGAAAGATGGACCGCCAGCCGATTGGTCAGCTCAAACTGTCCGGATCGCTTCACCCATCGATATTGCCCGGGATCGAGTGAGCGTTGCTGAAAGTATTTGTCCAACCTCGGATAAGCGGGAAAGAACAAGTCCATCTCCGGCGCGAGCCACGTCCGGTCACCGCCGGAGTTGTGCCAGTCCGCGCTTTGAAAAAACTCGCGCGTTCCGTTGGCGGATTCCAAGGCGGGATTTGTCCACAGAAAATTCTGACTGGAACGATGGGTAAACACGCCGAGCACACGCCCGCCGTGCGGCAGGATCAGCAGGCCTGTCCCATCCTGAAACTTGAGCAGACCCGGCGTTTGACCGGCTCGTTGGAGGTTCTTGACGAGTTTATTCATCGGGGTTGAGACACCTCAAGGGGCATGATCAACCTGTCGCGGCCAGCATCAATCGCTGATCACTTGCCTCAGCCTTGGAAAACTCGTCGACCACTCGTCCCCGTGCCAGGACGATGAACCGATCGCACAAGGCCAGAAGCTCGGGCAGATCAGAGGAGATCACCACCAGGGCGATGCCCTGTCCCGCCAGCTCCATCATCAACTTGTAGATTTCGTTCTTCGCACCGACGTCGACGCCCTTGGTCGGTTCGTCGAGAAACAGCACACGGGGCTTTGGGAAAAGAACTTTGGCGAGAACGACTTTCTGTTGGTTTCCTCCGCTCAGGTTGCCGACCATGGTCTCCACAGACGGAGCGCGGATGGACAATCGCTTCAAATATCTGTCGGCCACCTCCGTCTCACGGCTCCGATCCAACACCCTCAGATGCGACACCTCGGGAAGATCGTGCAAGGTCATGTTTTCGCGGATGGCAAAGTTGAACAGCAACCCGTCCAGTTTGCGGTCCTCGGTCAACAATCCTAAACCATGCGCCTTGGCATCCTGCGGGGTGGCTACTCTGACCTCACGTCCCTCGACGTAGACCCGACCGGTGTGCTCCACCCGACCATAGAGCGCGTTCACGGTTTCGCTTCGCCCGGAACCGACCAGCCCGCCGAAGCCCAGAATCTCTCCGCGTCGGACGGCAAAGCTGACACCATCCACTACATTCCGCCGGGCCAGGTGCGGATGCGGGACGGTGAGATTCTCAACGCGCAAGACTTCCTCATCGCCTATGGCTGAATCTCGAGTTGGATAAAAGTTCTCGATCTTCCGTCCCACCATGGCGGCAACGATTGTGTGTTGATCAAATTCTGAGCGGTCAAACTCGGCTACAACGGCGCCATCGCGCAAGACTGTCGCGCGATCCGCGATCTCGAACAGCTCGTTCATCTTGTGCGTGATGAAGATGGTCGTAAGTCCCTGATCGCGGAGATGACGAACAACGCCAAAGAGATTCTTCGTTTCATCCAGTGTGAGACAAGCCGTGGCCTCATCGAGAATCAACACGGAGGGCTTCGTCGCCAGCGCTCGAGCAATCATCACCAGTTGGCGCTGACTGGCATTGAGTGTCGCAACGGTCCGATGCGGATCGAGCTGGACGCGAATGGAGTCGAGGAGTTCCTTCGCGCGCGCAAACAGTCTTTTGAAGCCCACGACCGTGCCGCCTTTCTCCGTCCACAACCCGACGAAGATGTTCTCCGCGACGGTGAGCTTTTCGAGGACCGAAATTTCCTGTGGCACGTAGCCGATGCCCTGGCGTCGCGCATCGAATGGCGAACGGAACATCACTGGTTTGCCGTCGAGAAGAATCTGTCCCTCGAAATTTCCTGCGGGATAAACGCCGTCGAGAATCTTCATCAACGTGGACTTGCCCGCGCCGTTTTCTCCGATCAGAGCGTGGATGTGGCTGTGTTCGACCCGAAAGGAGACCTGCGACAGTGCTCGCACACCTGGGAAGCTCTTGGAGATGCTCTGCATCTCCAGCACTGGGGCTGTCCTGGCGGTTTTGGGATCCGAGTTCAAACGGTCGCGCGTGAAAGTTTATCGCCGGATGGCTGCCTCGACCTTGTCGAGCAGGTCCGCGTAAGGCTGGATTCCGTCCTTGGTGATGAACGGCGCGGGCAGCTTCGTCCACCAGGCAATGGTTTCGCCTCGCGCCAGCTTGTCGAGTAGTTCTGC
>VHDG01000560.1 GCA_016871475.1 Verrucomicrobiota bacterium | reverse complement strand
TGGGGGATCTTGAAATCACGCCTCTCAACCTGCCGCACGGGCGCATGCTCACGACAGGATTTCTGTTTGCGCAGGGCGGAAAAAAGCAGCTGGCGTACCTTAGTGACTGCAAAGAAGTGCCGATGGAGGTTGTGAGAGCCGTATCTGGAACCCGCGTGGTGATGTTGGATGCACTTCGGAAGCAGCCGCACCCCACGCACATGTGCTTGGATGAAGCGCTCACGGCTGCTCGCAGAATTGGCGCTGAACGAACTCTGTTTACGCACTTAACGCATGACTACGACCACGACATTGCCCAACGGGAGTTACCCTCAGGTGTCGAGTTCGCCTACGATGGCCTGCGCGTTCAATGGCCATGAACCCTTCCATTTTGCCTTTTTCATCATGAACAAAGCCTGCTCCAGACCTGAGCCTGCCTCATTTCGCCTCTCCACCCTTTCCGGCACCGGGATGTGGTTTCTCTTCATGGCTTTCACCCTGCTGGATTTGAACAGCGCGGAAGTTCGCGAGACGGGTTCGACCGTGGCCGTGGTCTACAACAAGCAGATGGCGGAGTCGAAAGCGGTTGCAGACCATTACGCGAAAGCCCGCGCGGTGCCCGCCTCGCAGGTCATCGGATTGGACCTGCCCACCACTGAAACGATGACGAGGAAGGACTTCATCGAGCAGCTTGAGCAGCCTCTTCACAAGGCGTTCCTGGATGGAAAGATGTTTGTCGCCGGCGACAGGGGGCCTGGCCGACCCCCTCTGAGCCAGGCTTCGATTCGCTACCTCGCTCTTTGCTTCGGGGTGCCGCTGAAAGTGGAGAACGATCCTGATCTGAAGGAGCCCGGGATGGAGAAGATGCCCGATGGAATGCGGAGAAGTGGATGTGCGGTGGATGCCCAGCTCGCGCTTCTGCCATGGGCTGGGAAAGCTCCCTGGCTGGGCATCGTCCCCAATCCGGGCTATGGAGTGACAAACGACATGTTCCTGCACCCGACCAATGGGTTCCTGCTGGTGTCGCGGCTGGATGGGCCCACGGCTGCCATCGCAAAGGGTCTGGTGGACAAGGCGATTGAAGCCGAAACCAACGGGCTTTGGGGACGAGCTTATTTCGACGCTCGAGGGATCACAAACGGGCCTTATGCGCAGGGGGATTCCTGGATCAGCAGATCAGCGTTCCTGGCACAGGCCGCAGGCCTTGAGACGGTGCTTGATGAACAGGAAGCCGTGTTCGGTCTCGATTATCCCATGAGTCATATTGCGTTCTACGCGGGCTGGTATTCCCAGGATGTCTGGGGCCCCTTCATCCTTCCCAAGGTGGAGTTCATGCCCGGGGCCTTTGGCTACCATCTGCACTCCTTCAGCGCTCAATCTCTCCGGGATCCCAGCACCCGATGGGTCGCTCCGCTTCTCGCCAAAGGGGTCACCATCACCATGGGCTGCGTGGATGAACCCTTCCTGGCAGGCACTCCGGACGTTCACGCTTTCCTCGGCCGGTTGATCGCTTTCCGGACTTCTTTCGGTGAAGCGGCCTATGCATGTCAGGAATTCTTGTCCTGGCAAACCACGGTTGTGGGCGATCCCCTCTACACCCCTTTCTGGCGGCAAACGGCGGAAGCGGAGCAGGATTTGATGGCTCGAACCAACTCCCTCGCCGCCTGGGCGAACCTGATGGAGGCTAACCAGAACATCGTGCGGGGTGCCGACAAGAATCGAGCTTTGCGATTCCTCCAACAATCGGCCAACCGCCACCACCCCGTCATTCTCGAAAAATCAGGCGACATGCTCATGGAACAAAAGCGCTACAATCTCGCTGCTGAAACCTACGAGGATGTTCTCAAACGGAGCGATTCACCCATGCAACGTCTGCGTGTTCTTTTCTCATTGGGTGAGGCACGTTCGCTTTATGGTCCCGATCAAAAAGCGTTCGAAGCCTATCAGAGCATCCTCCGGGACTATCCGGACTACCACGGGCGAAAGAAGGTTTACGAAAATATCATTCCCATCGCCCGCAGACTCGGCAAGCGCGACGATGAACAACGCCTCACACGGGAGTTGAACGCGCTTCCACCACAACCCACGCCAGCCACTTTCAAGTGACACATCCGGCGTCCAGCGCCCCGTTCCCGCTCGCGCCATCCCCCTCCGGGTCTCAGCTCACTTCATGGATTCTCGAGAGACGAGGTCCCAAGTCCAGGGTCAACCCTGACAAGGTCAACGCCTGGACGGTGGAGTCGGAACCCTGCGCGGGGCCCGATCCCCTCCAACAGGCCAGCATCTGGACCCTCTTCCTCACCAACAAGGAATGTCCCTGGCGTTGTTTGATGTGTGATTTGTGGAAGCACACTCTGGATCATCGAACCCCTGACGGGGCTGTCGGCAGGCAGATCGATGCGGCCTTCGCGGAGATCCGTTCTTCGGGATATTCCGAAGTCGAAGAGCGATGGCTCAAGCTCTACAACAGCGGCAGCTTCCTTGATCCCCAGGCCATCCCCTCGACGGATCTCCCCGAGATTCTCAAGCGAAGCTCCGGGTTCGACAGGCTGATCCTGGAATGCCACCCGGCCCTGGTTTCTGCTTCCCTTCAGATGTTCCTCGGACAGTTCACCCGTTCGTTCGAGAATTCAGAGCCTCCGCGGCTGGAGATAGCCATGGGACTGGAGACGGCTCACCCGGCGACGTTGGCGCGTCTGAACAAGCGCATGACGACCGCCGACTTTGCCAGAGCCGCGGATCTGTTACGGGCGAACAATGTGGATCTTCGGGTCTTCCTGCTCGTCCATCCTCCCTTCCTCAGTCGCGACGAGGCGATCTCCGCACTCCATGAGTCCATCCGGTTTGCCTTCGATTGTGGCGCGCGTGTGGTGTCCCTGATCCCTTCGCGGATGGGCAACGGAGCCATGGAGGAATTGCATAAGGCGGGCCTTTTCCAGGAACCCAGCCTGGCCGATCTGGAAGATGCATCCGATCTGGGATTGTCGATGAGGCGGGGGTTCGTATTCGCAGACTTGTGGGACCTGGTACGGTTTTCCCGTTGTGGCCGATGTTTTGACTCCCGGTACCAGCGTTTGCACGAGATGAACCTCTCGCAACAGCCTCGGCCACGGGTCAACTGCCCTGATTGCGGAGGTCGATGAAACGGCACTTCGATTTCCTCATCCTGGGCTCGGGCTTTGCTGGGAGCCTGCTTGCCATGGCGCTTCGACGTCAGGGGCGCAGCGTATTGTTAATCGACAAGAGCAGGCACCCCCGCTTTGCGATTGGCGAATCCACGACGCCCATGACGAACCTGCTCCTGGAGCAGTTCGCAAGAAAATGGGATTTGCCTCAGGTCCTGCCGCTCACCAGGTGGGGCACATGGCACAAGGCTCTCCCGCTGACTGCGGGTGGGCTCAAGTGAGGGTTCACCTTTTATCATCACGAGCGAAGCCGGCCTTTCCGGGATGACGCCTCCCGGGCGCACCAGCTTCTCGTGGCTGCGAGCCCGAATGAGGCGATT
>VHDG01000559.1 GCA_016871475.1 Verrucomicrobiota bacterium | reverse complement strand
CATTCGGGGCCAGGGCCGGAGTGCCGACCCAGATTGGTTTCGAATACCGGCTTCAAACCGGACTCCACTCGAACTCTCACCCGCAGGAGACCAACTCCTTCTCAAGCATCATCCAGCTGGATGGAGTGAAACCTTTGCGAGTCCGGTTCGCCGCAGCTCATCTCGGCAAGGCCAGCTCGATCCTTCTCACGTCGCTGAAGGACGGACAGCAGCACCGGCTCGACACGGAAGTCCTGAAAGCTTGGGGAAACATCTCCGCCATGTTGAACGGAAATGCTGTTCGGATGGATCTGCTGGTTGCACCTGGAGACGAGGGGGTATTTGCCGAAGTTGATTCGGTCATCTGGCCCATGCTGAACTCTGTCTCGCCCGACCGGGGCCCCAATGGCCCTGCGCTCGCCACCCTCTGTGGCGATGACAACCGGGTTCCTTCCTCCGACAACCGTGTGGGGAGGATTCCTGGATGCACGGCTTGGTTGATCTCGAACGGTGCAGTCCTTTGCGCCGGACACTGCACCGACAACAACGGAAACCTCTCCGGATCGTTTGAGGTCAACGTCCCAGCCTCGGACTCGGATGGATCTCCCAATGCAGCAGCTGTGGCGGACCAATTCCCCATCAACACCGGCTCAGTCCAATGGGGGAATGGTTCGGTGACAGGCGATGACTGGTGCGTGTTCGGCTTGAACGCAAACTCGCTGGGAGAAAACGCACACCTGAAGTTCGGCTTTTTCCGGGTGTCCCAGGCAAACCCTGGAACCGACGCCACGGTCCGCATCACCGGCTTTGGCGTGGACAACACCCCAACGGGCTCAAGTGCGAACGCCTGCTGCAGCCAGAATTCAAGCGGCACCTGCACCCATCGCGGATGCAACTCAAGGAACCGAACACAGCAGACCGGCACGGGAGATCTGGACAACCTGAACACCGATGGCGCCGCTCGTTATTGGAATTACGATGCGGACACCGAGCCCGCCAACTCCGGAAGTCCCATCATCTGGACGGCCACGGGTTTCACGATCGGGATCCATACAACCGGAAACTGCACCGCGGGTTCCGACAATTACGGCACCGCCTTCGCGTTCGCACCGCTGGCGAACGCGATGAACAGCTTTCCGGGAGGCATCCCCCGCTACATGGATAACACCAGCTACCCTGGGGTACTGGTCCGCGACGGAAATATCTTCCGTCCATTCCAGACATTGTCAGAGGCCTACTCGACGGCTCCGAACAATGCCACGGTTCATGTTGTGGAAGGCACGTTCCCGAAATCGCGGGCTGGAAACGTCACCACGATCGGCTCGGGAAGCAGCAAGACTGTGACCTTCCGGGCCCCCGTAGGCCGGGTGCACGTCGGCGAATGAGGGTGCATTTCACTTCCCTGGGCGAAACAAGGCGGTTACGTTCCGTCCCGAAACACCGCATGAATCCTCTCGATACACGTCGCGCCTTCGTGCGCTCTGCCTTGCTGACCCCCACGTTGCTGGCGACTGCGGCAACCACGAGCATCGCAGCTGCTCCATCTTCAGTTTCAGCAGCGAGCCGGCGGATGCGCCTGGGCCTGGCCGCATATTCATTTCGCCAGTTCTTCAAGGAAGCCTCGGAGCCGGGTTCCCAGGCCGCGCCGGATGGACGCCCGTTCGACATGCTTCGGTTCATCGATTATTGCTCTGAACAGGGGTGCGACGGCGCCGAAGTCACGAGCTACTATTTCCCGCCTCAAGTCTCGAACGATTATCTCCTCAAGGTAAAGCAGCGGGCTTTTCTCAAAGGGGTTGCGCTGTCCGGCACGGCCGTGGGCAATACGTTCACACTCGATGCCGGGCCCAAGCGCGAGGAACAGATGACGCTCGTCAAACGCTGGGTGGACAACGCGGCACTCATGGGTGCACCCCACATTCGAGTGTTTGCAGGCAACACCCAGAAGGGGTCCACCTTCGAGCAAGCCGTGAAGAATTGCATCGCAGCCCTCGAGGAAGCGGCTGATTACTCGGGATCGAAGGGGGTCTTCCTGGGCATCGAAAACCACGGCGGCATCGTTGCTTCCTCAAAGACATTGGTGGACATCGTCGAGGCGGTCAAAAGCCCCTGGGTCGGGATCAATCTGGACACCGGCAACTTTCACACCGAGGACCCCTACGCTGACCTTGCCAAATGCGCCGCCCGGGCGATCAACGTGCAATTCAAGGCTGAGATCCGTGCCGCCAAAGAAAAGAAAAGCTCGCCCGCAGACGTCTCACGCATCATCCGCATCTTGCGCGACGTCGGATACCTGGGATACCTGACCCTTGAGTACGAATCCTCGGAGAGCCCATGGACTGCGGTGCCCCGCCTGCTCAACTCACTGAGGGACGGGATGAGCCGCGGTTCCATCTGAGATCCAGACCCGCGGGTGCAACCGCGGGGCGCAGCCGGAGAACACGCCTCACTGAGCCTCGTAAGCCCGGTAGAACCTTCGACTGGGAGCAGGATCCACAATGTCCAGGAGGCGAACCTCACCTGCCTCCGTCTGCTGCGGTGGTGGCAACAGGGTCCATTCGGAAAAAGGTCTCAGCAAGGAGTCAGAACCGTAAAGACGGATGTTGGGCACCCGATCGGGACTGATCAGTTCTCCGTTGCCACTGAGGACGCTGACTCTCAGCCTCCCCGCACCAATCCTTGGCAAGGCGAGTTGCAAGCCACGCCTGCGCAACACGAAGCATTGGTCGCCTCCCCCGCTCATCCCCACCACAAATGACGCCTCGGCCGGCACATCTGTCTGACCGAAGTTATTGCGTCCCCAGACCGCAACCTGCCCGGAAGGCAGCAACGCCATGCTGTGGTCCGCGCCCGCCGCGATGGCAGCGGCCTTCAACGCGGAATCCGGAATATTCAGCTGCCCGAAAGAATTGTCGCCCCAGCCCACCAGAGTTCCGTCAGATCTCAAGGCAAGCCCGTGCGCCCGTCCCGCTGCCACCTGGACAACGTTGGAAAGGCCGGGAGGCGGACGTCGCTGTCCAGCCTCGCTCCTCCCCCATCCCGTCACGGTTCCGTTCCGAAGGATGGCCAGGTTAAATCCGTGCCCCGAAGCGATCCCGCTGGCCAGAGCAATGTTTGGGGGCACTGACCCTTCTCCCTGAAGATTGCTCCCCCACGCGGCAAGGGTGCCATCGGCCCTCAGCGCAAGAGCGTGTGTCAGGCCTGCACTGATGGCGATCACACCCGACAGACCGGACGGCTGCGAAAGCGTCACCCCGGACCGGCCCCAGCTCACCACCGTCCCATCGCGCCGCATCGCGAGACTGAAGCCGTCTCCAGCCGCAACAGATGCCGCGGGGAAGGCGGTGGTCGGAACAAAACTCTGGCCTGAAGTGTTGTCGCCCCAGGCGATGATAAATCCGTCAGACCTCAAAGCCAGGCCGTGGCGCCCCCCGCTCGCAGCCTGAACAATGCCGCCGAGACCTGCAGGCGGAGTCGTCACTAGTATTCGCTGGCCATCGAAATAA
>VHDG01000558.1 GCA_016871475.1 Verrucomicrobiota bacterium | reverse complement strand
AGCGCCCGGATGACTGAAGTTCTGAAACCGATCCGGCTTCCATCGGCCTCCAGCAACTCGCAACCGAGAACTCGACCGCCGATCGTGGAACCCATCCAACTCCAGAGGACCACGTGATAGAGAGTCCAGAGCAGCATCCACAATTGAGGAGAGACGCCGAGCACGCCTCCGACCACCGCGATCAGGATCAGGTCCAGTGTGGTGGCCACCGTGCGGATGAAAAATCCAACCGGACGCGATTGAATCCCGGTCGAGATCGTTGGGTTGGGCAGCGGGGGAGGACTGTTGGGATCGATGATGGCTGGAGCTGCGGAGCCACCGGGGGTGAAGGACTCACTGCTAGCCGGCTCTGCGGGTGGAGAGGTGCTTTGCCTCCAGGCTTTGAGTGCGGAACCTGCGGCCACGACCACACCTCCGAGGGCGAGAGGAAAACTGGCGACCCAGACGAGCAATCCGAGCACCGGCAGAGTGTATAGCGCGCAGAGCAGCAAGGAACCCAGGAGGAGGGCGAGAAAGGGTCTCTCGAGCGTGGTGCTTCTGAGTGCGCGGCCGAGCTGTGCTCCGAGGAATTGAGTCATGGCGGCCCGCGAGAAAGCCGCGATCATGAGGGTGGCAGCGATGAGCAGCAGTCCGATTCCGAGCGGGGCCAGGACGAGGAACAAGGGCATCGAGAACAGGAGCACGACGCATGCGAGCAGCCCCGCGCCGTAGCTGATCACCGGATGTCCGGCGATCGCTTCGACACTGGCTTGAATCGGACGCGGCATCATCAGGCTGAGAAAAAGGTAGAGGCCGAAGAACGCGGCCGGAACCCACCAAACCCAGGCGACGTTGTGGGGCAGGGGGCGGAGGTAGAAGAGGCCGTTGGAGACCCAATCGACTCCCCCTTTGACGATGGGGAAGGAATCGAGCGAGTAGATGTGTTTGCGTCCGCGCAGGCTGGCGCCGGGGTCTTCGGTGAGAGATCCGGCGAGAACGAGAGTTTGACCTCTGACACGCGCGCCGTCCTTGGCATGGACATTACCGAAGAGGACGACGACGCCTCCTCGTACCTCGCCTGCGAGTTCAAGATCTCCGTGGAGGACGAATACGGCGTCATCCACGACGCCTTCCAGACGGGCGTTTCCGTAGAAAACCGCAACGGCGGGTACCTGTTGGTCCTGTTCCAGAACGACGTCCTGGCTGAACCCCAGCAAGGGTTCATGTCCGCTCGTGGCTACCTTCGCGGCCGCGACGGGGCTGGGAGATATGGTGATCCAGAGGGTTGCGAAGGCCCAGAGCGACAACAAGGATGAGAGGGAGCGTGAAATTGAACTCATCCGTGATCCTCCGGCCAGTGGTGGCGGTAAGCCCAGGCTCCGGCGCCGAGCGCAGCCGCGTAGGTCATTAAGAACGTGGCAAGAATTCCAATCCAGAGCATGGAGGGAATCTGGGCTGCGAGGCTCCGGGCGGCTGAGAGGGCGCCGTCAAGAAGTGCAGCTGCGGCCATCCCGCCGCTCAGCCAGGGGCTCTGCCCCAAAGCGGGTGAGAAGGTTCCGATGAGGTTCGGAAGCCAGAGGGGAGCGGACAATATCGCCACGGCTGTGGTGATGAGACCCATCCAAGCGGGTGTTTGCGCGGCGATGGGCCACTTCTGGAGCGGGAGCTTCCACCACGGTTGTGCCGGTGTTGCGATCCGAAGATCCTGCTGCAACCGCGACAGAACGTTCATCGCGAGACCGGGAGGAGCCGCAGGGTGGGGTTGTTGGGCAAGGAGCTTGTGCAACTCTGGATCTTCAAATGGGCGATTCGAGTCATTCATGTTGCGAAAACATAAAGAAGTTCATTGGCAGTTCAGTTTGGTTCCCCGAGGTTGATCCCTGCACGAACCAGGTGTCGTCGAAGCGCCGTTCGGCCTCGATGGATGTCGGTTTTGACTTTGCTCACGGTAACGGTCAGACGTTCAGCGATTTCTTCATAGCTCAACCCCTCAAAGTGATAGAGCACGAGGGGAACGCGCTGGGCGTCCGGGAGCTTTTGAAGCCCGGTTTCAACCCATGCGCTTCTGGCTTCCTGGTCCCATCGGTCCGCATCGTTGCCCGGTGCCTGCAGACGTTCGAGCGGATCATCACCCTCCTCGGCACCGGGAAGGGCAAGATCTGAAAAGTGAGTCCACCTCGCCCGATGCCTGGAGAGGTGGTTCAAGGACAGGTTTCGGGCAACGGTTTTCAGCCATCCGCCAGCGGTCGGACTGGATTGCAGTTCGGCGAACCGCTGATGCGCCTTGATGAACACCTCCTGGGCAATGTCCTGGGCTTCGGCCTCACTCCCAAGGAGTCGAAGGGCCGTTCCATACACCATGTCCTGATAGGCTCTCATAAAAGCCTCGAATTGTCTTAGGTCATCCATCGGCTGCCATGAGCTGCAACCCAGTCAATACCTCGCAGACCGCCTTGGATTCTGGACACGGGTCCGGGAGCGGCCTGCCCAGGCGATTCCGCGGTTCCTCGGATTGTTTCCATGCCGGCCTGGTAAACACAACACATGCGAATGCCAAGGAGTTGCAGGTACTTGAAAATTAGGAATGCCAACTTCCTTCATTTCTGCTGAACTCGCCGCCGTCCCTGTCGAATCTCTCTCCGAGCCCTCGACCGGGCAGATAACTATGGGCCGTCAGGTTTCATCCACTCGCTGCTCCGTCCGGAGAAGCCCTCGGCCTTGGCCGGGGCGGATGCGACTCTACAGGGTGGTGAAGGTTCTCGGCTTCCTGATCGCTCACCAAGCGCTGGCAGCCCGTGAAGCACTGGTGGAGTTCCGCGAAACCATCCGTCCCATTCTCCAGGAGTTCTGTTTTGACTGTCATGGCGATGGAGCGAACAAGGGGGGGGTAAGCTTTGACAAGCATGAGTCCGATGCCGCGCTCGTGGCCGACGCGGCCTTGTGGTGGAAAGCGCTGAAGAATGTCCGCGCGGATATCATGCCTCCCCCTAAAAAGCCCCAGCTGCCGACCGATCAGAAGCTGCGCCTGGACGAGTGGATCAAGACCCGGGTGTTCAGGACGGACCCGGCCAATCTGGATCCAGGGAAGGTGACGGTTCGGAGATTAAACAGGGTGGAGTATCGCAACACGATCCGTGATCTCCTGGGTGTGGAGATCGACACCGAAAGCGCGTTTCCACCTGACGATGCGAGCCACGGTTTCGATAACATCGGCAGCGCCTTGAACATCTCTCCCATGCTGCTCGAGAAGTATCTGGCAGCCGCACAAGAGGCGGCCGGCAAGGCGGTGCCCGCTGCGGCCCGGGTCCCGGCCGAGAATCTTCTGAAGGGTGGAACCTTCCTGAAGGTTGTCCAGGATGAAGCCTTGTCGCAGACCGCTCCAACGACGAATCCTCCGGCAGCGTCGAAGACAGGGCAGGGTGGGGATGCGCTGTCCCTGTCGTACTATCAAGCTGCCACAGCAGAGCGGAAGGTCGTTCTTCCTGTTGCCGGGCGATACCAGATCAGACTT
>VHDG01000557.1 GCA_016871475.1 Verrucomicrobiota bacterium | reverse complement strand
TGACCACGCTCAGCGAGTTTGGGGAGTGGGTTCAGGACAAGCTTTTCTTCCTGGACTATGCGCCGGTGATCTTCACTTCAGCACATAACGGCTTCAATCTGGAGCGGCTATTGGAAGCGGTCCGTTACGTCGCCTCTCAGCTACAGCAAACGATTCCCACCGCAGTTCTCAACAGGGCGCTGCAGGATGCGATCGAAAGCCGCCAGCCTATCAGCAGCGAGGGTCGTCATCTGAAGTTTTTCTATGCCACCCAGGTTCGAAAAGCGCCCCCGACCTTCCTGCTGTTTGTGAACCGCGACGAACTGTTCTCTCCGCCTTACAAAAAGTATCTGTGCGACCGGATGCGACAGGCGTTCGGGTATGAGGGATGTCCTCTGGTGCTGGTGCCCAAGCCTAGGCCCAAGAAAGTGGAATCGGTGCGCACACAACGTCGCCCGACCCAGGGATCTGAAAGGGAATCCCCTCGACGTTCCCGGCGAAACCAGGCTGGAAAGGGTTTCGGGAAGCGGGGGCGACGGTGAGTCTTGCCGCTAGAATTTGTTGGCCTTTAAGGGGCAGGATGTTGTCAGCTCTTAGCTCGTCCCTGCCCGGCCTTGATGCACGAGACCTGACGGGACGATCGACACCCTATTTGTCATGAATAATGCTGAAACCGCCGCGACCCGAAGCCGCGATAATGATCTTCAAGCTGCCGACCAGCTGAAAAGTTCCTGCGCCCGAATCAAGGCCGAACTTTCCAAGGTGGTTGTTGGGCAGGAAACCGTCGTTGAGGAAGTCCTGATCGCCATCCTCACACGGAGCCACGCTCTTCTGGTGGGGGTGCCCGGACTCGCCAAGACCTTGCTGGTCTCGACCCTCTCGCAAACGCTGCATCTGTCCTTCAAGCGGATTCAGTTCACCCCGGATCTGATGCCCAGTGACATCACGGGCACCGAGGTGATTCAGCAGAATGCCACCACGCAGGATCGCGAGTTCAGGTTTTTGAAGGGACCGCTGTTCGCCAACATGATTCTGGCTGACGAGATCAACCGAACCCCTCCAAAGACCCAGGCGGCGATGCTCGAGGCCATGCAGGAACGCAAGGTGACGGTGGGCGGCACCGACCATCCCCTGCCGGACCCGTTTTTTGTTCTCGCGACGCAAAACCCGATTGAGCAGGAAGGCACGTATCCCCTGCCGGAGGCGCAGCTGGATCGCTTCATGTTCATGATCTCGGTGGACTACCCGACTGCGGAGGAAGAACTTCAGATCATGCGAATGGCAACGGGCGCGCCGGGAGCAAAACCCGAGCCGGTGTTGAGCGGGCCTGAAATCATCCAATTACAGCAGACGGTGCGTCGCCTGGAACCCGCACCTCATGTTTATGCCTACGCCGAAAAGCTGGTTCGATGCACGCGTCCAAAGACCCCTGAAGCCCTGGACTTCTGCGGCCGATGGCTCACGTGGGGAGCAGGTCCCCGTGCAGGACTGAATCTGATTCTGGCCGCAAAAGCCCGTGCACTGCTCAAAGGGCAGACACACATCAGCTGTGATGACATTGCTGCCGTGGCACCTCCCATTTTCAGACATCGACTCGTGCCCAACTTCGCCGCTCAGAGCGAAGGAGTGACCCCGGACGAGATCACGCGCAGGATCCTCGAAGCCGTCCCCAAGCACGAAAAGCACTGACTTTGTCAACGAACCGAGGTGCTTCAGGGCTTTTCAACCCGTTCGCATGGATTTGAGGAAATACTGCTAAATGGCCAAAGGGCATCCAGATCTGCTTGATGCAGACGCCATCTCCAGAGCCGAGGCCCTGGGGCTTCACGCTCGATACATCGTCGAGGGTTACATGGCCGGGGAACATCGGTCTCCCTACCGAGGTTTCGCCATCGAGTTTGCCCAGCATCGCGAGTATGCCCCTGGCGATGACCTCCGTCGGCTGGACTGGAAGGTTCTTGGCCGGACCGATCGTTACTACGTGAAGCAGTACGAGCAGGAGACCAACTACGTCGCACACCTTTTGCTCGATGGAAGCGAATCGATGAACTACGGCTCCGGCAAGCTTACCAAGCTGCAGTATGGCAAGATGCTGGCGGCCGTGCTGGCCTATCTGATTCTCCACCAGGGGGACGCTGTGGCACTGGGGATTTTTGACGAGACGCTGCGCGATTACGCTCCGCGTAGCGACAACAAGTCCACCATCCATTCCATCATGCAGCGTCTGGCCGCGTTCCAGGGTGGAGCAGGCACGAGCATCGCCTCGCTTCTGCATGACATGGCCCGTCAGACGCGTCGCAAGGGCATTTTCATTCTCATCAGCGACTGTCTGGATGATGAGCAGAAGATTCTTGAAGGCATCCAGCATCTGCGCTTTGGGGGCCACGAGGTGATTCTTCTGCACACGCTGGATCCGGACGAACTGGAGTTTCCGTTCCAGGGAATGGTGGAGTTTCACGGGCTTGAAGGCATTGCGCCTCTGCAGACCCAGCCGGCGAACATCCGCAAGAGTTACCTGAAGGAGCTGGAGCTTTTTCTGAAGACCCTGCGGGAGGGCTGCGAGCGGAATCAGTGTCACTACCTGCAGGTGCGCATCAACCAGCCTCTCCAGGAACTGCTGAGTGGTTACCTCGCTTTCCGGCTGAAGACCGCACGCTGAACCGCCATGACCTTCCTGAACACGATCATGCTCGGCGGTCTGGCAGCGATCGCAATTCCGATCCTGATCCACCTGCTCAACCGGAGGAGGTTCAGAAAAGTCATGTGGGCGGCGATGCGGTTCATTGCCGCCAGCGTTGAGAAAAACAAACGACGGATGGAGATCGAGGACCTCATTCTGCTGGCCCTGCGATGTCTGATCGTTGCCCTGATCGCCCTCGCCCTGGCGCGCCCGACCCTTCGCAACGTCACGGCAGGATTCCTGGGAGGGGGACGCACCGCCGGCATCCTCCTCCTCGACAACAGCCTCAGCATGGGCATGTCAGACGGGACATCCACCAGATTAGACAAGGCCAAACGCGCTGCAGAGCAAGCCATCGACTCCCTCCCTCAAGGATCCTCCGTCGCCGTCTGGCTGGTGTCCGACATCGTGCGGGATGTGATTCCTGAGCCGACCTTCGATCTCAACCTCGCGAGGAAATCGGTTCGCGAAGCCGCGTTATCCGATCGAGCCACGGAGCTGGCAGCCGCAATCGATCGCGGCGTTGAAACTCTCCTGAAGCGGGTCGGATCCCGGCGGGAGATATACCTCTTCACGGATGGACAGCTGGAGGGCTGGCGCGGCCTGCTCGATATCAAATCGCGTTTGGACAAGGTTCGGGATCAGGTGCGCGCTCATGTCGTTCTGATCTCCGAAAAGGACCAGAAAAACATCAGCGTCCGGGATCTGCGGCTCGCAAGCGGCCTGGCGCCAGCCGGTCAGTCGCTGCGCTTCGATATCCAGGTTCAGAATCATGGCTCACAACCAGCGAGCAACGTCCGCGTCTCCATCGCGTCGGGCACGGAACGATCCTCCGAC
>VHDG01000556.1 GCA_016871475.1 Verrucomicrobiota bacterium | reverse complement strand
TGAATGGCTCGCGGCCTCGGGCGATGGGTTTCATGTGGGGGTGTCGCCCATGGATGCGCCCCTGATGGCGATTGGAGATATCGTTCGTGGCACATGGCCTCGAAGCTTTGGGAAGCGACCCGCTCATCTGTTTTCCTACGTCATGAACAACTACACGCCTGAAGGCTATAAAGCGGCGCAGGGTGGAGAGTTTCGATTCAGGACTGCCGTCTGGAGTGGTAGGGAGGAGGACACGGTTGCCTGGCACAGGTTGGGTAAGGAATATCAGACCCCACTGGAAGTGAATGAGATCATGAGAAACGACAAGCTGGGGACCGGCAATGGCCGGCTGCCCGCCGAACCTTCGTCACTGCTTCGAGTTTCGTCGCCTAACGTGAGCCTCGTCACTTGGAAGATTGCGGAGGACGACGCTTCGGAACTCGTACTCCGATTCGTGGAGGTCGCAGGAAAGACAGAGAAGTTTCGATGCGAGTTCCCATTTCACACCGTGTTGAGCGTTGGACGATGCAACGCGTTGGAGCGGTTGCAGACTTCGCTTTCTCCTGAGGGCAACGGCTTTGCGACTGAAGCGCGCCCGTTTGAGATCATTACCCTGCGACTTCGGTTGGGCGAGTGACGAGTGACGAGTTGCCCAGTGACAATTCAATCCCAGTGTTCCGTGGTTCTCAATCTCCGGCGGATCTGCTCTGTCAGGACGCAAGCCGTGGCACCGAGGACAGGCAGGCGATTCCGATTACGAGGGGGGAAGGGGGAGAAGCGGGGGAAACACTTGAGATGGGCCCCTTGGGACAAAGTTCCTGGTCGAGGCCGACATGAGAATTGTTGTCGGCTGATAACGCGAGCTCCGCTGGTCGGGACATAGCTGATTCGTGGAGGCTCAGCTATGACTCGGCCAGCGGAGACGGTGGGGGGACGGAACCTCTCATTCCGCCTGACCCGATGCTACTACTGCGTCCTGATCACCACTGCTGCCGCGGGTTCATCGCACTGAACGGGGATTGGCTTGCCTGGGGATATTGCGTTGCCAGCCAGATCCCTGACTCCATTGACGACGAGGGCCATGATTCCTGGTTGCACGGTTCCTCCCAGGAACAGCTGAACCTGGTCTGGCCCGACCATTCGGGCTTCCAGCACGCGAGGTCCGGGGCGGTTCCCCATCATGAACTGATAGGCAGATGGCTGGAGGGCGGAAGGGGGCGCGATGGGTTCACTGAAACGCACGGTCACGATGGGGTTCGGGCACGCGGCGAGCACCGCAACGACTTTGGGCGGGAGTGTGTCCTTGCGGGGGAGAATCGTGAGTGTTGCCTCCGCGCTGGTGACCGTGGTGCATTCGTTGCCCACAACACATCGGTAGGTCAACACGACTATATTGGTGAACGGTTCTGATCCCGGGTCAAATGCCAGCATGGGGGCGTTGGCTCCCGGAATGTCCACGAACCCTCCGGCGGAATCCTTCCGCTGCCATTGGAAATTCCCAGGCATGGGCTTGCCTACCGCGCCCACCATGAACGTGGCGAGCTCGCCCGCGTTGATCGTCACACTGGACGGCTGTTGTTCGATGAGAAGAACGCAGGGTTCTTCAGGGATTGATGTGAGACGGAAGAACTCGGACGCCCGGGTCCCCGGTATCTTCACAAAGTTCAATCCGAAGTAGTCGTGAGGGATGTTCAGCATGGGGGTCCATGAATTGCCATCGAGACTCCTTGAGGACTCAAGCACCACAGGTGATGTCGTCTTCGGCCAGGAAACGGTCAATCCAGGTTCACCCGTGGGCGTCGCCGTGGTCAGGCTCAACTCCACATCGTCCCACGCGTTTGCGTCCACAGCCTCACCGCTGCCATACATCTCGATCTCAACGTCCACCTCGTTGCCCGCCGGGGTCAGACTGGAGAGGTCGTAGTCAAACTCAACCTGGTCTGGGATGTCCATGGCCAGCGGCACGGGGGTTCCCACCGGAGGTGCCTTTCCTGCGTAAATGCCCGAGGCCGACGCAGACGCTACCCGTCCTGCCCGGATTTGGATGTCAAATCGGCCGGTCACCGAGGTGAATTTGCCGGGGACATCAATGAGGAAGTTCATCTCCGTGGCCCCGATCTCGACCCGGTTGGAGACCTACAAGAAACCGCCGTCGGTGGTGCTGGGGAGCATGTCGATCGAGATCGTGACCAGCGTGCCGTCGTGGCGGGCGCCGGTTACCAGGTCGGTGACCACGAAATCGATGGGATCCTTCTGGCTGCGGTGACTGCCTCGGACGGTGTCTTTGACGGTTTTTCCCCATGTGATCTTCCCTTTCTTGAGGGTGCTGCCCTGGGCTTCAATGGAAGTCATGCTGAATGCGTAGGCTTTCGACCTTCTGGGGGCCAATGAAGCTCTGGCTGTGCCCCAGGCGGAAATAGTGCCTGAAACAACGCCGCCAGCCGCAGCCGCGTTGACGTTCCACTGTGAGTTGGCTTGTGCATACGACTGGCAGTCCTCGGCCGTTGCTTTCTCGCGGCCGGTGAATCCAGTGGCTGGAATATCAAATCGACGGGTCTCAGCTTCCACCATCTTTCCTTTCCTCGGACGACTCCGCACAGGCCCCTGGGTGCCTTGTTGCGACTCGGTGCCGAAGGGATCCCACCCGGCGGGTTGCTTCGCTTCCGCGGGGTTCACCTCGTAGTCGTCGCAGTCCTCCCGCTTCTCCATCGTCCACGCATGACAGAAGTAGTGTCCTGTGATTTTGGGGACCTGGTTTCCGCCGGGACGCAGACGGAAACGATGTTCCACATTATACGATCCCGAGAACCCGGAAACTGGTAGCAGAGTTAGAACTCCGAGACCTGCTGCAAGAGCTTGATGCAGCTAGCGGTTGGCAATGGTTTTCATATGGCTTGAGGTCATCCATGGTGGTGGATGATATCAGCCTGGACCGATCCCAAGGCGACGGAGGTGTCGCTGGCACCCGTGGAACCGAGGTGCCGGAATCAAACCCAAGCTTCAAGCCAGACAGACAATTTGCGTGCTAGCTTTGCGATTGCCTACGCTAGTTCCCAGACTTCACGTCGAAGCAGTAGACGAATTCCTGATCGCGCAGGTAGAGGCGGCCGTGACTGATGACGGGGTGGGTCCAGATCCTGCCATCGGGTTTCCGTTGGGTGCTTTGAGGAGCGAGTTTGAATCGACCTGACTCTTTCCAGCCCTCTGCCGAGGCTGACGCCAAGGCGACGGTGCCGGAACCTTCCTCGACGCAGTAAAGCATTCCATCCGCATAGCTCACGCATCCTTTTCCAAGGCTTTTCGACGCCCAGACCTCCGTTCCCGTCATGAAGTCCTGGCAGATCCAGCCGGGGCCATCGGAGTTTCCATACAAATGATTCCCGACCAGCACAACGCCGCCGTGGTGGTTCTTCATGACCTTGTTCTCGTACACCTGGGTCACCGAGTTGGCCTCGCCCACTTTGACAAGCTTGCAACCCACTCCGTAGCCGGACGTGATGTAAACGTGGCCATCTTTGAAG
>VHDG01000555.1 GCA_016871475.1 Verrucomicrobiota bacterium | reverse complement strand
GAACGTCAGCACAACGATTTCGGACAAACTCCCTCCCCGTTCCACATCGGCCGCCGGATGTCGCCATGAACCCGGGACAGACGATCCTGCCATCAGCGGAATGTTCAGCTCGCGCGCGGAATCGTAGATGAACTTCGCATCCGCCCAGTTGTCGGCCAGATGCTTGTCCAAAAAGACCGGCGCCACGCGGCCGCTTCGCCGGAATACGTCCAACGTGGCATCCCAAAACCGGCGTTTGGGATACTGCGTATTGCCTGTCGGCGAACGGGGATAATCGCCATGTTCCGCAACGAGAAAGACGCCCTCGACCGCCAATGCGCCGGTGCCCAGGGTGAGCGCGTCGGCGATGTTCGACTTGATCGCAAACCGATGCGACGCCGCCAACAGCCGGCTGATGTCATTGCCCGGCCGCTGATCGGTGTAGAGAGAAACCAATTTCAGCGGCGAATCCTGACCCGTTCCGTCCAGGCGGTCCGTCAGCAGCAAACGGCTGAGAATCACGTCCGCATGTGAATTGTGGCGGTAAACCGTGGTGAGGCCGGCCACGTTCTTCGCCACAGCAACACCTGGAACCACCGCCGCCGTCTCCGTTGCACCCGGTCCAGCAGCGAGCCCATCTGGACCGCTGAGGTAAGCCACCAAATCCAACACCTGTTCCCGTGCCAACCCGTTGACCATGCCCGCCGGCATTGCCGAGACCGGCAAGCGTCGTCGGCCGCGCACGTTGTTCAGTTTCACTTCACGCGAAGCTTCACCGAAAACAAGCGGGCTCAACACCAGCGTTCGCCCATCTTCCTGTTCGATTCGACCCGTGAGCACTTCACCATCCGCCAGCTCAAGCTCGTGCGCAGCATAGGCGTCAGGGATCGACTTGGATGGTTCCAAAATCGCCTCCAAGAGTTCACGCGGTCCAAGCCGCTTCCCCACCGCCGTAAGGTCGGGTCCGACGGTGCCGCCTTCCGCAGCGAAACGATGACACTGGATGCAGCCGGCATCACGAAACGCCGCCTTTCCCGAAGCCAGAGCACGCTCCTCGACCCCCTGTTTCCCCGGCTCCGTCGACGGCCGGACCGTCGGGAACGTCGGCAGCGGCAGGAAATCTTCCAGGCGCCACTCGCGCATGACCGCGGACGGCCCAGGCATGGCCTGAATCCAGTCATGCACCAATCGAACAGCGACGTCGTCCACCCGGCGGGAAACCAGCGGCGGCATCTGGCCACGTCCCCGTTGACGGAGGCGATGCAGAAGCACGGACCTTGCGGGATCGCCGGGAGCCACGAGCATGGCATTGGTCAGGCCGAACGTGTCGTGTTGCGGCCGGGCGGCAATGAGGCTCATTCGTTCCAGATCGGTCGTATACGCCAGTTCCATCATCGCATTCCCACCCCCGGATTGGGCATGGCAGACGGAACAATTGACATGCAGATAAGCCCGGGCTCGAGCCTCAAGTTTGGCGGTGGCGTCATAGGGATCGGCCAATCGGGGCAGTTCATCGGGACGTTGCGACAACCGTGTTTGGAACAACCCGATGTGATCGAGCGCGCGCAGTTGATGATCGCGAACGTCCGCGTAGTCGTGCGAGCGGTTCAATTGCGCGCCGCTGATTCCGAGCACGAAATTCGCCTGCCGACTGTGGCAGGTCATACACTCGGCGCGGCTCGGGATCCGCCAGTCGACCCGAGCGTCGTCCTTCGCAAAACGGCTCGCGAATTCTCGATTCAACTGAAGATCAGCCCCTTCCTTCGCCACCAGCACCGCGTCCGTCTGCTGGGAGTTCCAGCGGTACGAATAGCCCTCCCATTCGCCCTGGCGACGCACCATCACGCGCGTCTCGACTCGAAAACGCGAGGCCGGTTTCCCTCGATCCGCTTCGAGGGAAAGCGTTTGAACCAGGGCCGAACCTTCCGGAAAACTCCAACTTCGCGACGATTCAAAGCTCACTTTCAAGTCTCCGGGCACCGCCATAAAACGCTCCGCCACGGCCCCGTCCATCCACGCCGGAGCGTTCACCGAATAGGGAATCAACGCAGGATCCACCCGATGTTCCGCAGTCGAAACGAACAGTCCCGTTTCGCTCAGTCGCGTCGGGAAGGGACGCGCCGAACCGTTTCGCGTCGCTTCAGCTTGCTTCGTCAGACGGTAAATTCCTCCGCCATGGTCAACGATCCACAACTCGCCGCGGCGGCCCGTTCGGAACGCCGCAATCTGCAACGAGGTGTCCGCCAGTTCCCGATGCCAACGCACACGCTGTCCATCGTGGTTCATCCCCCAAATCCGGCCGGTGGAGTAATCACCGTAGATATACGCTCCGTCGAGTTCCGGAAAGGCGGTGCCCCGATAAACCACACCACCGGTGAGGGAACGAAACTCCGCGTGGGAATGCTCGATGGTGGGAGGGACATGAGGAGTCGGGCCACGAAGCCGCCCGGCGTAGAAGGGGTGGCTTCCCTCGAAAACACTCCACCCGTAGTTCTCCCCGCGTCCGATCAGATGAGCTGTTTCCCACAGATCCTGGCCGTTGTTCCCAACCCAGATTTGCCCCGTCTGAAGATCGACGCCCATCCGCCACGGGTTGCGCAACCCGTAAGCCCAGATTTCCGGACGCGCTTCCGGCCGGTTCACAAACGGATTGTCCGACGGCACCGCATACAGCCGGGTCCCATCCGCACGATCGACATCAATCCGCAAAACGCCACCCAACAAGTCGTCCAATGTCTGACCCGAATTCAATGTGTCCGAATCACTCGAGCCATCCCCCGAAGTGACGTAAAACATGCCGTCCCGTCCGAAGACCATGTCCCCTCCGTCGTGGCCGGACGACGGCCATTCCAAAATGATCCGCTCGGAATCGGAAACGATCGGGGCGCCCTGCGTTCGCTCCACTGTGAAACGTGAAATACGGTTCGTCCGCGCAGACGCACCCGTCGGCCCGTTGCTAAACACAAAGAGAAAGCCATTCGTGCGATAGCCCGGATGAAAGCACACCGAGTAAACAAGCCGGCGCTGAATCTCGAGAAGCATGTCGGCGCGGGATGTCAATGGATCGTCATGGAAACGCAGGACGCGTGACGGCCGATCCGATTCGCCGCCGGCTTGCACCACAAGCAATCGTTCGGTCCCGGGCTCGTCCGCCAGGTAGATCGGCGCCTTCCACGTCAGATTGGTAAAGGTTCGTTCCACCGTGTACGGCAAGGGCGGTTCCGGTGAAGCCGCCAGCGCGCTCGGATCCCACGCAATCCGATTCGTCAACCCGAACGGCATCGACGCGGCATCGCCCGCCCGCGCCGCGTTGTTCGTTTCCGCCGGCGCAGTCGCGCCAATGCCGGCGATCAGGCATGTTGCGATCGCCAAAGGCACGGTTAAAGGGCGCAGCCAGCGGTTGGTCGCCGTGAAGGAGCGATGTTGCATGTCGGGAGTAACTAGCGCGATTCATTACCCGGCCTGCCCGGAGGCGTCACGATGAAATTCCCAACCCCGGCTCTTTAACGCGCTTCAGGAGGCC
>VHDG01000554.1 GCA_016871475.1 Verrucomicrobiota bacterium | reverse complement strand
AACCAGGCATTCGAACCCGGATCACCGCATTCGTCGCGGTGACCGGGCTCCTTCTTTTCTTCATCGCACTGGGAGCATGGTTCAGCTGGTCGAGTCTTCACGCCATTCGGGATCGCCTGAGCGTGGAAGACCCAACCACCCTGGATCTCGCGTCGCATTTCCGTGAGCAAATGACCGACCTCAACACCGACCTCCTTCGTTTCGCCGTCGGCAAGGATCCGTCTGCCTGGGAGGATTTTTCTCGAAAACGCGCGGAGCTTAAGTCCTTTCTCGACCTTCACATCCAGAGCCTGCCCAGTCCTGAGGAACGGGCGGCGGCAACCCGGCTTCAAGGCTTCACTCACCACTACTGGAGATCGGCTGACCGCGTTCGGAAAGCGGTCGAGAGCCAGGACCAGGGTGTTCTCGCAGCACTCGCGGTCTTCGAAGGCCATGCGGAGCGGGTGCTGACCCTGTCTGCTGAACTATCCGACGCGGCGGAGCGGGCTCAGAAACAATTCATCGATGATGCCAATCGATCGTTGGAGCAGGTGCTTGCCTCCATGCTGATCGGGTTGGTGGTCCTGCTGGGGTTGGCAGGCGGGCTGGCATGGGTCGTTTACCGCGATCTGATCGCGCCGTTGAGCGTGCAACTCATCGAAAGCCGTCAGCATGCCCAGCACAGTGAGAAGCTGGCCTCCTTGGGTATGCTGGCTGCAGGCGTTGCCCACGAGATCCGCAATCCCCTCACCGCCATCAAGGCCCGTCTCTTCACCCTCCGGCGACGTTTGTCCAGCCCGCAGGACAAGCAGGATTCGGAGGTCATCGACAACGAGATCAGCCGTCTGGAGAGAATCGTGAGGGATTTCCTGGAGTTTGCACGGCCTTCCGAGCCTGACTTGTCGGTCACGCCGGCTTTTGGTGCGCTTGAAGCGGTGGCGTCTCTGCTTCGACCCCAACTCTCACGTCGGGGACTGAGCCTTCAGGTCTGTGATGAAGCTCCGGGGGCTCATGTAGCCATCGATTCCCAACAGATTCACCAAGTCCTGATCAATCTGATTCAGAATGCAGCGGATGCCTCACCAGCAGGGGCCGACATTGTAATCAAGAGCCGCTTTCCTGCAGCGGGGGAGCTTCAAACAAGGAAGGAATCGGTGATCCTGGAAGTTCAAGACTTCGGTCCTGGCATTGCGCCTGATGTTCAAAAGCGCTTGTTCGATCCTTTCTTTTCGACGAAGGAAGCTGGCACAGGACTGGGTCTGCCCATCGCGAGTCGCATCGTTGAACGACATAACGGGGTGCTTCAGTTCCAGACACAACCCGGGGTAGGAACAGCCTTCGGCGTGGTGCTTCCCATCGCTACCGCTCCGACCGTTCCAGCGCCTACACCGCCTACCAAAGCTACCCATGCACAGCCTGCCCAGGATCCTGCTCATTGAAGATGATTCCGCCATCGCTGAATCGCTCAGGCAGCTCCTGAGTGAGGAGTCCTTCAAAGTCACTCACGAAGCCCGGGGCGATCGAGGTCTCTCCTCCGCCCAGACGGGAGACTTCGACGTCGTCCTGTCGGATATCAAGATGCCGGGACTCGACGGCCTCGAGCTGGTGCGTCAGCTGCGGCGTGTGAGACCGCGCCTTCCCATCGTTCTGATGACGGCGCACGGAACAACGGATACTGCAATCGAGGCCACCAGGTCCGGAGCCTTCGACTACTTGCTCAAGCCGTTTGACATCGAGGAACTTCTTCAAGTGCTCGAGAAGGCGGTGACCAACTCCCGGATGGTGGCCACTCCCGTGGTGATGGGCGAACCGGCGTCGGCTCGGGACTCGATCGTGGGTTCAAGTCGCGTCATGAGGGAGCTCTACAAGGAAGTCGGGAGACTCGCGGACAAACCCGTCACCGTGTTGATTCAGGGTGAGACGGGCAGCGGCAAGGAGCTGGTGGCCCGGGCGCTGTGGCAGTACAGCCGTCGAGCCAGCGGGCCTTTTGTGGCGATCAACTGCGCAGCGATTCCCATCACCCTTTTGGAAAGCGAGCTGTTCGGACATGAGCGCGGATCGTTTACGGGCGCGGAGGCACGCCGGATCGGGAGGTTCGAGCAGGCTCATCATGGAACCCTGTTTCTGGATGAGATCGGGGATCTCGCTCCCGATACACAGGCCAAGCTCCTTCGAGTCCTTCAGGAGTCCTGCTTTGAACGGCTCGGGGGAAGGGAGATTATTTCCGTGGATGTGCGGATCATAGCGGCGACCCATCGAAATCTTGAGAAGGGGGTAAAGGACGGCACATTCAGGGAGGATTTATTCTACCGTCTGAGCGTGACGAAACTGAAGATGCCTCCGCTTCGTGAGCGCAAGGAGGACATCGCTGAGCTGGCAGGTTACTTCTTGAGGCGGTACTCGGATGAATTTGGTTTGCCTGAGCCCTCGATGCAGGCTGATGCCATCGCCGCCCTCCAGGCGCATGACTGGCCGGGGAACGTCCGCGAGCTGCAGAACACCCTGAGAAAGGTGTTGCTCGCGTGCAATGGCTACCCGATTTTCCGGGACCATGTTGAGCGGGTGATTTCGCCTGTGTGTGCCGGAGGGTCGGAGGGGGAGAGGCAATTGTCGCAGATCGTTTCGAATCTGTTGGACGAGGCGAAGGCGGGGGTGGGTGGACGATGCGATGCCTTGTCCCGGCTGGTGGAGATCGCGGAGCGCGAGTTCATCACTCAGGCCATCGAGCGGGCCCAGGGGAATCAGGCTCAGGCGGCCCGTTGGGCGGGAGTCTCCCGGATCACGATGCGTGAGAAACTCAGGCAGTTTGGGCTGCATCCAGGGGATAAACGCGAATCGTGACCCGGCATGGGTGTGGCGGTTTTCCCATCCCTGTTTGGCTGCAGTCTTTTTTCTTCCGAAGCCCGGGGATCTGGATGTAGGGTCCGGCCTAGACCCACATGAATGTGAATGTCGGTAATGACACCTGGTTCGTTCTGGCGATCTTCGCACTGGCGGCGGCTGGATTTGCCCTTGCCCCTCTGGCAGCGGCTCGGTTGTGGAGCATCCAATTCTCACCCGCGAAGCCTGGCACCATCAAGAACGCCACCTATGAATGTGGCCTTGAAGCCCGCCACGACACCGCCGTTCGTGTGCGGTCCGAGTATTACCTCTGTGCGATCCTGTTCCTGGTGTTTGATGTGGAGGCGATCTTCCTGATTCCGTTTGCAGTCGCATTTACCGACCTGAGTGTGGGGGCTGCGCTTGCGATGCTGGCGTTTGTTTTCCTTGTCGTGGAGGGGTTGGTCTGGGGCTGGGTTAAAGGAGTGTTCCGATGGTAGATGTGGCGCTACAGGACGAGCTTCGCAAGCAGGGCGTTTTTGTCACCCGGCTGGAGGAGCTCTACAACTGGGGCCGCAAGAACTCCGTGTGGCCGCTGCAGTTTGGTCTGGCGTGCTGCGCCATCGAGATGATGGCCGCAAGCATGGCCCGCTATGATCTGGCCCGATTTGGAGCCGAGGTGTTCCGCCCCTCCCCGCGACAGGCGGACCTCATGATCGTGGCCGGGACGGTGACCA
>VHDG01000553.1 GCA_016871475.1 Verrucomicrobiota bacterium | reverse complement strand
CTTACCCATCACGTCTGATGAAGGTCGTGATGGAGCCTCAGCCGACTGCGAATGACGGAAGAATCTAGGCCATGATCTGGTGGTGCCTACAACAGTTGAAGTCCAGGAAACCCGAAGCCCGTGCTGCGGCGATCGGAAAGCTCGCTCTCTCACGAAGCCTCGAGATCCTCGATCCCATTGCGGGGGCCAGCAGCGACCCCGAGGTCATTGTCCGCAAGGCCGTTGCGACCGCCCTTGGATTCTTTCAGGACGATCGAATCGTCATCCCGCTCACCGCTCTGCTGAACGACCTCTCCCCGGAGGTCCGGGAAGCCGCAGCCAGGGGGCTGGGGGAGGCGAAACTCCAGTGCGCCGAACGGGCGCTCATTTCAGCCCTGAAGGACCCCAACTCGGACGTCCGTCTTGCCGCGGCCAAAGCCCTGGACAGAATGGGCTGGCAGCCCCAGTGCTCCGAGGAGCGCGCCATGCACTCGATCGCCACGGGCAAGTTCATGCAAGCAGCCCAGGAAGGGGAAACAGCTTTCGTCCCGCTCGTGGCAGCCCTCAAAGGCGATACCTACTCCCAACGAAAAGCCGCTATCGAAGCTCTCTCCAGAATCGAGGATGCCCGGGCGCTCCGCCCGCTGCTCCATTCCCTGAAGGACCCCGACAGCCACGTCCGAGTCTCTGCCGTCGAGGCTCTCGGAAGGCTCGGTAATCCCGAAGCCATCGACGCCCTCGTTCAGGCGATGAAGGATGAGTTTTCGCCCGTCCGTGCTGCGGCTGCCGACGTGCTGGGTCGCATGGGTGGCCCCAAGGCTCTCGTCCCCCTCACCGTCGGCCTCCGGGATAAGTCCTGGGAGGTGCGCCGGGCATCGGTGGAATCGCTCGGGCGGCTCGGCGATCTCCGTGCCATCGAACCGATGGTGGCGTTGCTGAAGGACAAGGATCCGGATGTGCGGCTCACGACGGTCAGGACCCTGGGGGTGCTGAAGTCTCCTGAAGGCATCGCGCCTTTGGTCACCGCTCTTGCAGACGAGCAGAGAACCGTTCGTGAAACCGCAGCGGGAGTCCTGATAAAGATTGATCCAAAGTGGGAGACCACTGATGAAGCCCAGAAGGCCATTCCTGATCTGGAGGCAGCCCACCGCAGCCGCGAGTACTGGGTGCGTCTCGCTGCGGACGAGGCGCTGAAAAGAATCGCAGCTGCACGGACGACTTCGGGGAATCTGGAGCCCGGCGGCCCCGTGGTGGCTTCAGAGACCACCGAGATCATCCGCTTGATGCTGGAGTTGCTCCGGGACCCTGATCGCGACTTCAGGCTGGCTGCGGCCGAAGCCCTCGGCAGAACCGGAGACACAAGAGTCGCTCTGGCCCTGGGTCCATCGCTGCAGGATATAGATCCCTGGGTGAGCCAGGCAGCCCAGGCTGCATGCGATGAAATCCAACAACGATCCGCTCAAAAGTGACGATAGAACAATGGATTGAAGACCGGCCGCCGGAGGGTGGCCTGACACCTGACCTATGAAACGTCGCCTCATGCTTCTCGGGGATGGGCCCCGAGGGCTTCAACAGCTTCGACAGCTGGCCTCCGCTCTCGGGCCGGGATGGGATGTGGTCGGCGCGCCCGGAGTGGCTGAGGCAAAGACGAGCCTCGAGCAAACGCCTGCGGATGCCATCGTCGCCGAGGTCCGGGTGGGGGGAGCCAGCGGCCTCCAGTTCCTCAACGAGACGGCGGAATCGCATCCGAAGATGCAGCGCTTCCTGCTCGCAGATCTGTCCGACAAGCAGGCGGTCACCAAATGCGTCGGCACTTCGCATCAATACCTCGCGACCCCCTGCGATCCCCAGACGTTGAGAGCCGCGCTGGACCGGGCGTTCAGCCTCGATGTCTGGCTGATGAACGACCGGGTCAAGAAGCTCGTGGGTCAGATGCAGAAGCTCCCGAGCATCCCCTCGCTTTACTTCCAGGTCGTCAAGGAGCTGCAATCGCCCACCTCCTCCCTTGAAACCATCGGGAACCTGATCGCCAAGGACCTGGTGATGACGGCCAAGCTCCTGCAATTGATCAACTCTGCCGTATTCGGTTTGCGCAGGCAGATTGCCAATCCGACGGAGGCTGTGCTCTGCCTGGGTGCGGAGACAACAAAGTCAGTACTTTTGCTCGCCCACACCTTCTCCTATTTCGAGAAGATCAAGTCCCCCACGTTCTCGGTGGAACAGCTGTGGGAACACGCGCTCTCGACGGGTTCCCTGGCGCGGGCTCTCGCGCAGGCTCAGGGTTGCGCGCCGGAGACGGTGGAAGAGTCATTCACCGCGGGATTGCTGCATGACATCGGCAAGCTGGTGTTCGCCTGCAACATGACCTCGGATTACATCAAGGTGCTGCAAACCGCCCACCGCGAAAAACGCCCCGTTTGGATCCTGGAGGAGGAGGCTTTCTCCCTCACCCACGCCGAAGTCGGCGCATGCGTGCTCGGCATCTGGGGATTGCCGGTCGGCATCATCGAAGCAGTCGCACTGCATCACTACCCCAGCCGGTTTTTCAGCAAGGAGTTCTCCGCACTCACAGCCGTCCATGTGGCGAATGCCTGGGATCAGGAACAACGCGGCAAGGGGAAGATCGATGCGAACCTCCTGCCACAGGTGGACGCCCACTACATCGAGGACCTGGGCTTGATAGACAAGCTCCCGGCCTGGCGTGAACAATGCAAGCTGCCGCCCGTCGAGGAGGCATCTGTCACCGCCACGCCCCCCATCGACCCATCCCAGCCACAAACACAATCACAAACACCGCCACAGGTGGGCGCACCTCTGGCAACGGCGGCATAAGCCCGTCTGATTCTTCCAATGTCTGCTACATCCACCGAGATCCATACCAGGAAACGCGTTCTGTTTGTTGACGACGAACAGCCGCTCCTCGATCTGGTGGCACCCACCATGGAAGCCTACAGCGGCGGGCTGTGGGATGTGGTGACGGCTTCCACAACCACGAAGGCCCTGGCCGAGTTGCAGGAGAGGACCATCCATCTCATCGTGGTGGACATCCACATGCCGGTGGTGGATGGGATTCAGTTCCTGAAACTGCTTCAGAAGAAGTATCCCAGCGTCCCTCGCGCGGTCTTGACCGGCGACGCCAGCGACGAGCGTCGCGACGCATGCTCGGCGAACGGCGCCGAGCTGTTCCTTGAAAAGCCACGATCCCCCGACGGTTGGGAGATCGTTTACGCCATGCTGAACGAGCTGGCGAAGACGCAGCAGGAAACAGGGTTTCAAGGTGTGCTCCGTCGGGTGGGGATCGAGGACGTATTGCAGATGGAATGCCTGGCCCGCCATAGCCTGGTGCTCGAGATTCAGGGCACAGCTGAGTCAGGCCGGGTATTCATCCATCAGGGCTCCATCATCCACGCCAGCTGCAAGGACCTGAAGGGGGAAGCGGCGTTCAACCGCCTCCTTGGCTTGCGGGGAGGCCAGTTCAATCTGAAGCCGTTCACCGAGCCGGACGAACGGACCATCGTGGGCTCCTGGGAGTTCCTCTTGATGGAAGCCGCCCGGATGAAGGATGAG
>VHDG01000552.1 GCA_016871475.1 Verrucomicrobiota bacterium | reverse complement strand
AGAAAAACCCCTCAGGTTCCAGTTCCGCCTGTGCTTCCTCCCCCAGGTAAATGAGATCGAGCCTCGACAGGTTCCTGGCCTTGTTGATGTCCGCAGGCTTGCTGGCCATGGGGTTTAGCGTTCAGGGGCAGCAGGTGACCCTGAAGCTGTCCAATGGTGATTCGGTTTCTGGCGCCATGCTCTTGGAAACCAACGGAACCGTCCGGCTGCGGCATGTGCTGATTGGGGAAATTTCCATCGCCGCCTCAAACATCACATCCCGAACTGTTTCAGCCCCGCCTCCTGTTCCGCCTCCTGCACCTCCGGCCAGTTCTCCAACTCCTTCCCCGGTTCCGGTTGCGCATCAGCCGCCTGCACCGAAAGCTCCAGCACCTGCGAGGTGGGTGTTCGATATTCAGGCCGGCGCCGACCTGGGCTTTGGTGTGGCGGATCGTCAACTCTACAATGCGCGGGGCAAAGCGACTTATTCGAAGGATCGGCTTCGTAACACACTCGATGGAATGCTGGCTTTCGGCAAAACCGATGGCATCAAGTCGGCAGATCGACTGGATGTCCTGATGAAGACCGACCTGGAAATTGGAGGACGATACTTTCTCTACAACCTTGGAGGGGTGGGCTACGACGATCTTCGTAGAATCAACCTACGATACGAGACGGGCCCCGGCCTGGGGTATCACCTGATCAACAAGCAGACATTCAAGCTGAATGCCGAGATTGGTGGGCACTATCAGGTGCACCAGTACCGGAACCGGGCTGAGTCCGAGTCGTTCTTCTACCGTGTTGCAGAAGACTCCGTCTGGCAGATCACTCCCAAGCTTGCAGTTGATCAGAGGTTTGAGTTTTTTCCGGGCGTGTCCGATCCCGGCCAGTTTCGGTTTCGCTTTGAAGGTAATCTGCGCTATTCGCTCCGCAGCAACATCTACCTGAACCTCACAGCCCTGGATTCCTATGACAACACCCCCGGGCCCGGCGTTGCGAAGAATGATGTTCAGCTTCGATCCTCCCTTGGCCTGAAGTTCTAGTGTGGTGTCTCACGAATGGCTCAAGGAAGGAGACCCCAGCTTTCACATTCCCCGGCTCGCGGTGGGGTCGACGGTTGGTCAGAGATTCTGGAGCGGCCAGGAGGGCAGGGGATCGGCATCCAATGTGCCGAAGCAGTGCCCGTGCTGAAGCTTTCTCCATGCGAGGATTCCAATCATCGCGGCGTTATCCGTACAGAGCGCAGGATCTGCAACCTTGAATTCCCAGCCTCTTTCCAGACAGGCTTTCTTGAGGAGTGCGCGCAGCCTCGAGTTGCAACTCACGCCGCCTGAAGCGGTGATGCATCGTCGACCCAGGCGCTCGCTCGCCTTGACCGATTTCCCCACAAGGACATCACAGATTGCGGCCTGAACGCTTGCGCAGTTCCGGGCCTGGCCTGGCACCGAAACCTCAGGAGTCTTCTCCACGAAGTAACGGACCGATGTCTTTAGGCCGCTGAAGCTAAAGTCGAATCCGGAATCCCGGAGCATGGGGCGGGGAAAATCGAATCGATGCGGATCTCCTTCTCTTGCCAGTTGATCCAGGACTGGGCCTCCAGGGTAGGGGAGCCCGATTAACTTGGCGATCTTGTCGAAGCATTCACCTGCGGCGTCATCGACTGTTCCACCGATGACCCTGTGCTTTAGTATTTGCTCCACATCCACGAGCAACGTGTGGCCTCCGCTCACGATCAAGGAGATGTTTGGTTGGAATTCGTCGAAAGCCGCCTGAAGCGGTTGATTCCTGACCCATGGCGAGTACAGGTGCGCTTCGTGGTGATGGATTCCGATCCAGGGGATTTCGAGGGCAAAGGCCAGACCTTGGGAGAATTTCAATCCTGTGAGCAGGGCGTTCGGAAGCCCCGGCCCCTGGGTGGCGGCGATTACATCAAGATCTTCGGTCAGCACGCCCGCTTCGGTCAGCGAATGTTGCACGCATGGCTGCAGGTTTCTGAGATGCTCACGGACAGCGAGTTCAGGGACGACTCCTCCATAGACCTCGTGGAGCCGGGTTTGGGATGAGACGACGTTTGAAAGCACGGTGCCATCGCGGATCACGGCCGCACTGGTCTCATCACACGAGGTTTCTAGGGCGAGCAAGAGCACGGGATGAACATGCCCACGCAGAAGGTGAAATAGCAGGAAATTTTAACGATTCGGAATTGCCCCGCCTTGTGAGGAACTGACACGGTTCCTGGATGAACAGCAATCTTCAGATGGAGTATCTCAGCCTCGGCAACGGCCCTGCGGCTTCCGTAGGATCGGTGGTAAAGGTTCACTACACGGGCTGGCTGACCGATGGCACCAAGTTTGACAGCTCGGTGGACCGGGGTGAGCCCTTTGAGTTCGCCCTGGGGGCGGGGCAGGTGATCCGTGGATGGGACGAGGGAGTGGCGCGGATGCGAGTAGGGGACAAGGCCCGCCTGACGCTGCCCCCCGACTTCGCGTATGGCGACGGAGGATATCCTGGAGCGATCCCACCCAAAGCCACTTTGATTTTCGAAGTCGAGTTGCTCGGGTAACGGGCTTTGCCCACTGGATGGGGCTAATAGACACCCTCTACGATCTGCTTTTCCATCGCACCGAACGGACGCACCTCTGCCACCCCGTCCCAGGCGTACGGTGCCCGGGGTTCGCGTCGGATGGCTTCGTCGCGCTCCAGGAATCTGGGCATGAAGAACTCCTTCGTGAGGGTGGTGAGTTCCACACGGCCCCATTCTCCGTAGGCCTTCACCTGCTGGGTGTTGTTGGGATCCACGATGCGGAGCACGGCGCGCGGCTGGGGGGCGTAGTATGTGATGGAGAAATTATCCTCCTTGCGCAGCGGGACGCTCGCGGCGAGCCCCATGAGAGTGTTGCCGTAGGTGGGATAGAAGCCGATCTTGCCCTCGAGCACTTCCTCGACGATATAGCGCACGTACTGTGGAGCCATGGTGGTGCCGCCGCAGAACACGCCTCGAATTCCCGCCTCGTATAGATTCGTTTTTTCGGCCATGGCCTCCAACAGTTTGGGGGTCGTGAACAGGCCGGCGATCCTTCGATGCTTGAGAAGCGTGAGACCCTGGTCCACGACGTGATCCATGTAGCTGCGAGCCACATCGAATTTCTTGTCGGCCAGCACCTTTTTCACAAACCGCGGGTCCAGGTCGATGAAGTAGCAAGGGCTGCCGCGGAAGTTTGCTAGGTGTTCGATGGCAAGGCGCAACCGTCGAGGTCCCGTCGGCCCCACCATCAGCCAGGCCTGACCTCTGGGAAAGTGCTCGTCGCTCACCTTCCCTGAGAATTCCTCATAATCCACCTTGTAATCATTCCAACCGATCCGTTGCTTGGGCATGCCTGTCGTTCCACCCGTTTCGAAGATGTTGTAGGGCTTGCCCCGGTATGCCGCAGGAACCCAGACCTCCGGCTGCTCGTCCCGCAACCACTCGTCCTGGAAGTGGGGAAAGCGGGCTACGAGGTCTGCATAGCAGGTCACCTCTTTTCGAGGATCCCACCCTGCCTTCTTCATCCAGTTCAGCCAGAACGGG
>VHDG01000551.1 GCA_016871475.1 Verrucomicrobiota bacterium | reverse complement strand
AAGAGTTTGAAACAGGGCTTCCTCCTCGGCACCAAATCGAGAGCGGCCTGAAAGAACAAGATCCGCACCCAGCAGGGCCTTTGACTGCTCTTCAACAGACTCCAAGACCGCATCGCGAAACGATCCGATGGCGATGAGCGCGGCGGCCCCGAGGATCATGGAGCTGGCGAACAGTGCGAGACGCGCGCGTCGAGAGCGACTCTCCCGCCAGGCCATGACCCATGTCCATCGCTGGAGCAACGAACGCAAGGCGCCGATCATGAGGCCTCCACCATTTTTCCAGCTCGCAGCCGGATGATCTTCCGTGCCTTTCCTGCCAGTTCCATATCGTGAGTGACCAATACAAGAGCCGTCTGTGCTTCGTGATTAAGGTCGAAGAGCATCCGGATCACGGCTTGGGCGGTGTCATGATCGAGGTTGCCAGTCGGTTCATCCGCAAAAAGCACACGGGGGCGATTCACAAATGCGCGTGCGATCGCGACCCGCTGTTGCTCGCCTCCTGACAATTGAACGGGATAGTGATGCATCCGGGCGCCGAGCCCCACTCGTTTCAAGAGATCCTCTGCAGGCCCCTGGGCAGTGGACACACCCTGAAGCTCGAGGGGTACCATGACATTCTCCAGAGCGGTGAGGGATGGGAGCAATTGGAAGCTCTGAAAGATGAATCCCACGCGTTCGCTTCGGAGCCTGGCGCGAGCTTCCTCATCGAGGTCTCCCAGTCGGACTCCATCCAGCCAGACATCCCCCCCGGATGGTTGATCAAGCCCGGCGCACAACCCGAGCAGCGTGGTTTTGCCGCTGCCGGATGGACCCACGATGGCACAGGAATCACCTGGGCCCAGGTCGAAGGAGACCTCGGCCAGAACGGTCAGAACTCCCTCTGGAGAGGGATAACTGCGTGTCAGCTTATCGACACGCAAGGACGAAGGCATTTGCACGCGCCTACTCTTGCTGACAATAGGAAAGGGTCAACCCTCCAAAAGCATGCGCAACCTTGTGCATGGGCCGGTGTTGCATACACTTGTGCAAGTCATGGCTGACTGTCTGAACTCGGATGCGGAACTGATGTCCAAGGTTCGCACGGGGGATCGCGAAGCGTTTGAGGCTCTGGTAACGAAATACCGGCAGCCCGTGTTGAACTTTGCCATTCGCATGCTCCATGACCCTTCGGAGGCTGAAGACCTGGCCCAGCAGACTTTCGTCCAGGTCTGGAAGTCCGCTGCCCGTTACCAAACCGCCGCCAAGTTCACCACCTGGCTCTTCAGCATCGCGCGGAACCTTTGCCTGAACGAGATCAGACGCCGCAGCCGGCATCCCGCGGACTCCCTCGATGCCTCGGAACAGGACAGTGAGGATGCCCCACGGTTTCAACTCCCGGACCCTCGGGCTGAGGAAGGGAGTGTTACCACGAGTCGTTCGGAGCTTTTTGACCTGGTGGAGCAGGCGATCCGGGAGCTTCCGGAGAACCAGCGCACCGCCCTCCTATTGTGCCGAGAGGAAGAAATGTCGTATGAGGAAATCGCCTCGGTCATCGGTACGTCGCTTTCGGCGGCCAAGTCCTTGATCTTCAGAGGCCGGGAAACCTTGAAAGCCCGGCTGAAACCTTACCTGAAGACGGGGGATTGGATGGTGTGACCCGTGCAACTTTTCAAGGGAACCGGTTTATCCATTTCAGGCAGAAACATGAACGAACTCGAACTTAAGCAGTTGTTGGAAGATTCGTGGAAACGTCCGCTTACTCAAAGCGAGGTTGGGACGATTCGTGATTGGGTGAAGGCGCATCCGGCCAGGCAGGCTGAGGTGGAACAGGAGCTCGCTCTCTCAGGAGTGATCCATCGCCTGCCGGATGCGCCGGTATCCTCGAACTTCAATTCACAGGTCTGGCAAAAAATCGAAGCGTCCGACAGAGCTGACCAACGCAGCCGCTCTCGATCACCGTCCTCCCTGGAATCCATCTGGCGACGTTGGGTCCCACGACTTGCGGGCGGGCTGGCCATTCTCACCGTGACGATCCTGGTTTTGAAGCAACCGGGCGACGGATCTTCGAAACAGGCTGCCAGCGGATTGGCTGCGGCTGCAGTGCAGGCGGAGGGTTTGGATCCTGCGATGTTCGAGGACTTCGAAGCCATCCGTACCCTGGCGGAATCGGACACTGCGCTGGACGTCGAACTTCTAGCCGCGTTGCAACCATGAACTCACTTCCTAGATCACCTGGCGTGCTGCGATCGTTCCTTTGCCTGTTGTTGGTTCTGACGATCTCGCGAGGGTCCGCCACGTTGGGGGCTGCAGAGCTCCCGCACCCGGGAATGCCTCCCATCCCGGGGATTGGCCAGGTCAGCTTTTTCAGAGAGCTGCTTCAGATGGACCCGGGCAGACAAGCGAAAGCATTGGCAAATCGCATACCGGGCAACCGTGAGCTTCTGGAGAAGAAGCTGCGCGAGTACGAAATGCTCAGCCAAACCGAACGCGACACCCGGCTCCGGGCCCTGGAGTTTCATCATTACATGAAGGCGCTCATGGCGGTGCCGGAGGAAGTTCAACGCACGTGGCTGACCGCCATCCCCGCTGAATATCGCAGGCTTTGCGAGGATCGGCTCCGGCTTTGGAACCTGCTGCCCCAGGAGCTGAAGGCGTTTGTGCAGGATAACGAAATGAAGCGGCAGTGGCTGACCCGATGGCAGGGGGCATCGGCAGCAGAGCGCGAACGTCTGCTCTCCTCCATGTCTGAGCGGCAGAGGAAGGAAATGGAGCTCAACGCCGCGTTGTGGCGGGCGATGTCGCCTTCCGAGCGGGATAAAGTCTGGCGGGGTGCGCGTCAGATGCTTGAGCTCGGCAGCGACGGACAGCGAAAGGTTCTCATGGCATTGACGGCGAATCACCGCGAGCAAGCTGAACGGTTTGTGGACCTGATGAGCCGTGCTTCCGTCGCACAGCGTGATGCCAGGCTGGACGGGCTCAGGAAGTTCACCGAGATGGACACCGTCGATCGCGCTCGATATCTGAGGGCGTGGGAGCAGTGGCAAAAGATGACGGAGCAGGAGCGAAGCAGCTGGCGTCAGCTTCAGGCCCGGATCTCGAGGTAGTCGGGGGACGATCTTCACAGGTCTGATGGGATAAGCGGATGCGAAGGCTCAAGGCTCCGCTTGTCTGCATCTTCACGGCCTCAGCTGCCACAACCCACAATCTCATACTGTCCGACCTGCAGAGCCGAAGCGGGCGTGGCCCGTGCTAAAGGGATGGACAACGAACCTGGGGGCAGGCTTTTTGGAAGTCGCATGGAAGTCGGACGCGCGGCTCGTTGTCCACCCTTGAGGGTGTGCCTTCCTGGGCGAACGTAAGCAACGGCAGCGAATGTGCTTTGCAACGCGCGGGGGAAAGCCGATTCGTTCGCATGGTCTGATCGATGGAGCCCAAGCGGGCGCAGTGGGAACAGGAACAGGCTGTTAGAAGTTGATGGGCGGGGTTTCACGAGGCTAGAGTCCACGCGTCAGTCTCCGGATGAGCTCGTCTTTTGAACAGCTGGGATTTGCGCCCGAATCGGGAACGGGACTGACGC
>VHDG01000550.1 GCA_016871475.1 Verrucomicrobiota bacterium | reverse complement strand
GACAACTTCCTGGAGATCGTCAGGTCCTGGCGGGCAGCGACGCGGACAGCTTCGTCAAGGCTGCGATGTCGAATGCCAGGCTTGGAACTCTCTCCACGGTGCCTGAAGCCCTCCGTGCCCTCGAAAGTGCGTTGCCGGAAAAGCACCCCTATCGCCAGCTCATCGATCTGGAACGGCAGGTTCGCTGACCCTGGATTCAGGGCCGATCTAGTTTTCCAAAGCCCGACTCTGTTGGCGTCCGGATGACTGGAGGAAGACCTCGAAAAAGGCGTAGAGGGACTTGTTGGAATCGGGCGTTGGATCATGGCCCGGGCGTGTGGTGAAGCCGACCCGGTTTGTCTGGCCCAACAAGCGGTTGACCATCCTGGAATGATTCAGGGCGAATTGTCTGACGGGTGGATCCTCGGCGCCGCCTGACACCAAGAATGGTCGTGGACAGATCAGGGCATGGATCTCATGCAGGTCCGCGCCTGAGGCCATGAGCCGCTGGTAGGCTCCGGTTCGGGGATTGGATTTGGATGGGATTCCCGGGGATCGATTCGAGACTGGATCGGCGCCCAGGTACCAGGGTTCCCAGTAGTTCACGTTGGGACGGGTCTCGTCAAACATCACCCCAGGATCGCTCACCGCCACGCAGGCGAAAGGCTCCCACAAGGCTGCGGCGAACATGGCCCACTTGCCGCCGTAGCTGTGGCCGACGATGCCGATCCTGTTTGAATCCACCTGAGGAAGCTTTGCGAGGACCTGCCAGCAGCGGGCTGCGACATATGCATGAAAGGACAGGGGTTGGCAGGAAGCCCCGCCCAGTTCCGGTTTCCATGCGTTGCCGCCCGGAGTTCCGATCGACAGTGTCACGAAACCCCGCCGTGCGAGTTGAAGCCCGAAGTCCCGGTGTTCCTGGTTCGGGTTCAGCCCGGCGCTCGTCTCGGGTTCGTAGTAAACCACCAGCACCGCAGGCGCACGCGTCACCCCGTCAGGCGTCATGAGCCAGGCCTCGCCTGTCCCGCCCCGCCCCAGTTGTAACCGAACCCGTGCCTGGACAAACGAGTCACGACGCTTCTCAGAAAGGAGGGTGATCGACGTCGGTGACTCCATCTCGGGCCAGGACCCCATCGACCCGGTCCACTCCCGGGAGATTTCTTTCCGCCTCACGCTCCAATCCTGCGCGGTGTGAACCGCACTGCCATTCTTGAAAGTCAACAAGGGTCGATGCAGCGACAACTCGGCCGAAGAGTCCTTGGGATCCTGCATCGCGTTGCGGATGATCGCCTGCTCTCTATCCGCCGTTGTCACGTCCAACACCACCCTGCCGTAACGGGTGAGCGGGGGCGTGCCTGTATCCGTCGTTTGAAGGATGAGGTGAAGGGTGGAGCCGGCGGCGTCGGCGGGGACTGTAAACTCCACATTTGATTCGGAGGATCGGAAGTCCCAGCCACCTTGATAGGAGCCTGCCTCGCGATATTGAGACCACATGAAGGACATCTCGTGGTCATCGGGATCCATGGATTTCGAAGCATCCAATCGGATCTGTTGTCCTGTGTGAACGCTCCATCGAAGGATTGCGGGCGTCGTGATGCCATTGATCATCGGGGAAGGGGGGTGGTTTGCCCCTGCCCGGGGTTGAACACACCAATCCAGCCTGGCTCGAAAGTCGTTCTGAAGATCTGCGGCCCACCGGCGGAGCGTGTTATCGCGGTTGGTTGATCCGTTCCAGGCATCCGACTGGTTCGCCCAATAGCGATGCAGCCCCCGGGCGTCCTCGTGCAACCCGTAGCGTCCCGCCCAGCTGCCCCATGTGGGCTCGTAGGGCTCGTTCATCCCCGTAGGCACGAGGTAGAGGAAGGTCATGCTGTCTCCTTCCTTCGCCCAGTGAGTGGTGTTGGTCGGATACAGCGCACCCAGAGGACCGTGTGCCGTCAAGACGTCACGCAGAAGATTGAAGCCTCCCGCATCGCTGGTAATGGCTGAGAATCGGTGATACCAGCGTCGACCATTGATCGGGGGCTCGAAGGTGTTAACCCACATTTTCCAGGGCGGAGCCGTTTGGGTGTGCGGTCCGAACTGGTCGTAGCCTGTGAGTCTCACTCTCGATTTTGCCCGCGCATAAGCGGCTGCTCCTCTCTCCAGAAGAATTTCGTCCAATGCCCTTCGGAGGTTGTTCGTGGCCGATCCCTCATTGCTTCCCCAGTCCATATACCAGATGGGACGTGGGTCGCTGGATTCGATCGCGCGTCGGATCAGTTTCACTGCGTCCTGCGTTTCGTTGTAACCAGGCACGCTTCTTTCCAGGAGCCGCGCGGGATCAGGGAAACGAGCGTCGTGCTCGATCAGTCTTTGGTAACATTCACCGTAGGCGTGGATAAGCCTTCTGATGATTCCCAGTCCCGTGCGTTCCGAATTGAGATTCTCGCCGTCTATGGCGCGGGGACGGCTGGCGATGATGCCCTCCACATCCCACTCATTGGCATAGAGGAGGAATCGCACCAGGGACTGTTCGTCGTCGGGGTCGCCTCCCGCATCGGTCTCGACGATGATCCGGAGGCGGGCCGTCTCGGCCGCGGCGTTGAAACCGGCGAAGAGAATGACCAGCAGGAGCAAGAGGTTCATGGCAGTTCCGGAATCGCGTGGGCGGTTCCAAGTGGGGTGAGCGGAAGCTATTTTTGGTCAGCTCACAAGCCTGGAAAGAGACCTGCTTCATGCTGCGACGCATCTCGAAGCCGTTGGTGGGGACTGGGGTTGCACCGCAGAGAAGGGAAGGGCGCAGAGAGGAATTCCAATTCCGCTCCAACAATTCCTCTGCGCATTTCCCGCCTCTCCGGTGCAATCCTCCCTCCAACCGTGAGAATCCGTAGATGGGTTCTAACGCGATGCTTGCCAAGCAGCTTCTGCTTTGGGCGAATACCGCTGCCGGGAATCTCGAGCGATTCCCCAGGCTGTTTTGCGAGTATGGACACAACTGAAGTAACCACTGTCTTCTGGTGGCTCGTGTTGCCCGGGGCCTGGATGCAAGCCCATGTCATGTAGCGCATCCAGACTTCTGTCGGGAAGGTCGCCTGCTCTGCACAAGGCCCGGAGAGGGCTGAGGTTCCGCGTTCTTCTGGGAGTTGTCGCACGGGGTGGGTTGTCTCCCGCCGGCGGAAGCACCCGCGGAGCGGGGTTTGCCTTCCCGCGTTTTGGGAGCTTCGTGGCGTTGTTCGTCCTCCTGTCCTGCTCGTGGCTAAACGCTTCGCTCGATCCATCGCGACTGCCGATGGATCTCCTCAAAAAGTATTGTTTCGAATGCCATGACGATGCTGGCCGGAAAGGGAATCTCTCCATCGAATCCCTCGCGACCTCGCAGCCAGGAGCCGATGTCTTCGCCCGTTGGGAAAAGATCCACGACAAACTGAGCTCGGGTGAAATGCCACCCCCGCAGGCTGAACAGCCGCCCTCCGCGCAACGAAACAGAATGATCACGGAGTTGGCGTCTGAGTTGGCGAGGCTCTCGCGTGAACGTCAGCTGCGGGAGGGTCGTGCGCCGGTTCGCCGATTGAGTTTGCGTGAACTGGAGAACGCCCTGGGC
>VHDG01000549.1 GCA_016871475.1 Verrucomicrobiota bacterium | reverse complement strand
AGTCCCTGCAATTCCCGGCGCCGTCGCAGACGCGGAGTATCACAACGGTTTGTCCGGGGGGCAGAGGCGAGCCGTTTGTGAGAACGACATTTCCAGGACCGTAGTTGGTCCAGGTGAGTCCGCCCGGGATGGGACAATTGGTTGTGACGGTTGCCAGTGCGAACAGATTGGGAAGCACTGGTGGGCAACCTGTGACGTTGAGCTGAACGGGAGGGCAGGTGAGGGTCCAGGGTGTTTGGTGCCGGATCATCGTCACATCGAAGGAGCAGGATGCGCTGTGCCCTTGGGCATCGGTGGCGGTGCAGGTCACGGTGGTGGTACCCAGCGGGAAGGAGCTGCCGCTGGGCGGGACACAGACGAGACTCGTAATCGGGCCGCAGGAGCTCGAGGCCGTGGGGGCCAGGTAATTGACGACTCCGGAGGTTCCGCAAATCGTGTTCGTGATGTTGCTCGGGCAACGAATGTCCACGACACAGGGGTTTGTGCAGCCGCAGCAGAGCGCGGTGACTGCGAGTTCCACCCGGAGCCCCGTCGGGCCTGCGCTTCCGTTGGTTACGTAGAAGGTCAAGAGGTTGGGGCCAGGGACGAGACCGCTGGTGATGCTGATCGGGTGCCAGTTCGTGAAAGCCCAACCAACGGGCAGGAAGTTACCGGTGGATGAACCATTCAAGTGAATGGCACCGGAGTCGTCGCCCGCCCATCTGCCGGTGAGACTGTACTTGGGCTGGCCGCTGGGGCATGTCGGCAGGTTGAATTCAACCTGGTAGCAGTAAGTTCCGCCGAGTCCGAAGTTGGACAAGCTCGGCCCGATCCACTGCGACTGAGGCCCATTTGGGATCCAGAGTGGATGGGGTGTTGTGACCACTGGGGTCGTCGGGCCCATGTTGGGCGGCAGACATCCGAAGGTGAACTGCGGATCCTGTGCGCCCAAAGGCAGAAGCCCGCTCGAATCTCTTCCACTGAACAGTGTGAATACAGTCTGGGAGCTTGCACCGAGCACCGTGACGGTCTGGCTGCACTCCACGACATGGCCGCACTGATTGTCGATCATCCATGTACGCGTGATTCGGATCGGGCAGGAGCCGTTGGTTTCCGTGTTCAAGACGCGGATGGAAGCCGAGCTGCAACTTGAAATGATCACGGGCTGGTCAAAGGACCAGTCAGTGCCACAATCGACATCCTTGTCCTGTGGGCATGACACGATGGGAGGCCCGGTTTGATCGATATAGACCGTTTGACTGCAAGTGGTCGAGTTCCCACAGGCATCGGTTGCAATCCAGGTTCTGACGATGGCCGTTTGGGTGGTGCATGGGGAGTTCGTCACGGTGGTGAGCACCTTAACCTGGATCGGACTGCAACCGTCGTCTGCAACCGAAGGAGGATCAAAACTCCAGTCGCTGCCGCAAGCCACCGACTTGTCAGCCGCACAGGCGATGATGGGTGGCGTTGTGTCCACCACCGTCACCGTTTGACTGCATTGAGTCACCAGGTCCAAACCACCACCGCAAGTCATCACGACTGACCAGGTTCGGGTGATGGTCTGAGGGCAGATACCGTTGGTCACGGTGTTGAGCACGCCCATTTCAATCGCTGCGCAGCCTGGCTCCACGGTCGGTTGGTCAAAATCCCAATGGGTTCCGCACTCGTAGATCCGGCTTGGAGGGCATTTCAGACAAGAACGCACGATGATCGGAAACTCGCATGAAGCAACATCGCCGCACTGATTGGTTGCGGTGCACGTCACGATGGTTGCGCCGACCGGGAAGCAACTGCCCGGGGGTGGGTTACAGGCGACCAGGTTTCCGTTGATCACGGATGGGTTGGAATAGTTGTGAGTGACACATTGGCCGCAGGGGGAGAGCAATTCGATTGAAGTGGGGCAGTTGATCTTGGGCGTCGGACAATCGCCACAGCTGTTGCAGATAAGGGGCTCGAAGTCCCCGTAGCACTTCGTGGTGGGCAGGATCCAGACGTTGGTGCAACACGAAGCGGTGACCATGAACCACCAGGTTTCACTGGCATCCAAACCTCCTGGGCATCCGAATTTTGTCCAGTACCAGGGATCCGCTGGATTGCCCAATGGAGCGTTCGCCGCTTTGGGCTCCGAGTAGCCGCTGGCGTTGGTGAGGGTAATGGTAACGTCGCATCCGTTGGTGATCGGTTTTCCATCCTTGCAGAAGAGTTTGACTTTTGTGGGGAGCGGAATGACTACCAACAACGCAGGGGCTGTCGGGGTTGATCCGTGCGGGTTGCTGACTACTGCCTGATAGAATCCTGCCTGGCTGCCCCTTAGGTTTGTAAGGAGCAGGCTGGACTGGGTCTGATCCGGCAGCGGTTGAAAGTCGGGTGCACCTTCAGCTCTATAGAACCAGTGATAGGTCAGGGATTCGCCCGTGGCTTCCACGGAAAACCGGGCGCTCCCCCCCTCGGGCGCAACGACGTCATGCGGCTGTTGGGTGATGACGGGTGCCCCTGGGACGCCTTGAGCCAGGCCGGGAGGTGGTGGGTTGAAAATGGCGATCAAGAGCAGGAAGAGGATCTCCATGCCCATCCATGTGGAGGTGTTTTTGGAACTCACTGTTCTCATAACGATTTGGTTGTTTGGCCATTCGGGTGTGGAAGACCCGGGAGCCCGTTGACCTCTACTGACCCGGAATTGTGAAAAGGATTCGCGAAAAAAGAAGGCGGGGCCAGAAGTGCGGGCAGAAGGCACGCATAGGAACTGAAGCCGGCGGACTTGAAAGGGATCCGGGTCACGACTTTTCCAGGAATGGCTCGACAATACGCGAGAAAGCTTGCTCGCAAGTTACAAAGCGTCCTCTTGCCCGAGGGTTCCTGGGTCTTGTTTTCTGAGCTGACCTTGAGCACAGTGCGCGCGTCTCATGGGCAAGCACCCAGCATCGCTCAAAGCTCAATTTCTTTTGGATGGCGGAAGTTCGCAGGCTTCCTGTTTCAACCGCACGGTCGTGCTTATTTGCCAGCACGATTCCACGGGGGCGTTCGGGTTGGTGCTCAATAGACCGACTGAAGCCCTGATCAAGCACGCCCTGCCTGGATCCATCCCGGCGGCGTTGCAGGACTTTACGCTGTTCGACGGTGGCCCGGTTCAACCCCAGGCACTCAGTTTTCTCTGGTCTGATCCCGTGCAGCCCGAGGCGAATGTCCTGCCAAACCTCAGCCTCGGCCACGAGCTGGACGAGTTGATGGACCTCGCTGCCGACGGGTTGGTCACCCGCAAGCTCAAGGTGTTTGCGGGCTATGCCGGGTGGTCCCCGGGGCAGCTTGAGGATGAGATGAAACGCAAAGCCTGGATCACGCATCCCGCCTCCCTCGATTGGGTGTTCAATCACTCCGATTCATCCCGGCTTTGGGCTGACATCATTTCCAAGAAAGGTTGGCAGTACAAACTGATGGCTTCCGGCCCAGAGGATCCCTCCGTGAACTGAGCTTGCCCATGACCGGGCTTCCTTGATAGGGCATGCCCGCGTTGTGACGGACACACGTTCGCTGGAACTCAGCGGAGTTAACCTCATCTGCTCCAAAGGAATCTAATGGCCGGACTACATA
>VHDG01000548.1 GCA_016871475.1 Verrucomicrobiota bacterium | reverse complement strand
GAGAGGTAAATCCACAACTCTCGCCGTAGATCACCTAAGATCCTACCCGTCTGGCTCCGTTCCGAAAGACGCGGCCTGTCTAAGATCGTACTGAGGACAATAATACCCAAGATCAGGAAGCCGCTGACGAAAACAAAGAGCGTGAATGGTCGAACTCTTGCCCTCATAGTCCCTTCCTGTTCTTGCTCATGTTGCGAATTCCGCCACTGTACGCTGTAACCATTTGTTTTCAACAAATCAGTGACCTCCGGCAAAACCGGAGGCTTTCTGTCGAACCTTGGACAACGTTCTGTCTCGTTATCACCTCTCCCAATATGACTTATATGACCCCAGATTGTAGGTGTAGTGTATTCGCACTCCAGGCATCACTAACAGGGATGTCTGTCGGAGATCTGTGACGGGTGGAGATCGATATTTGTCCCACCCCAATTCAGAAAAGTTCAATTCCGCAGGTGGATTATCACAACCATCCCATGCGATGCTAACAACCAAACCATTTGGAGGTGGGGAGCAAAGGAAGCGGATTCCACCACACCCATCCCCATCTGTGGAACTCCTCCATCGCCAGACTTGAAGCCATCTGGTGTTCACTTCGCCGACAAGCGCAGGCGGCAGGAGCTTTGCAGCGATCTCACCAGACAGGTCTTTATCATCGGATCGCAGGTCGCCGCTCAGGAATGAAGACTTCAACTCGGTGGTGTAGTTCCTGAATGAATCAGAGGACAGGCGGTCCCGCAGGGTCCAAGCAGCTCCGTAGAGGCACGGATACTTTAGGGAACTCATACCAACTCGCTTCCAAAGGAATCCAAGAACGAAAGCCCAGATCAGAAACCAAGTCCAGATCATGTTCAGGGCCCATCGAAACCGAGTCTTGGGCAGGACCAGGCCGCAAAAAGCCAAAGCGGCAAGGCTGAGGATCACCCACATACCATCAACTTCGCCTTGGAGGACAGCGCAAGAACCAGTCCAAAGCTCCTCCAAGACTCGTAGAAGCAATGTTGATAAGATAATGAGCAAATAAGCCCACCGAGGGGTAAACCGGGTTGGTGTTGGCGCGGGAAGTTGCATCGGATTCACCTACCCGGGCTGTTCTTTATCGGAGCCCAGGTCCAGCTGAGCACCTGCGGAGTTATGCGTTGTCCCGTTAGTTTGCAGGCGGAGTGAGATAATTGTGCGTTCCATGCCCCGAAGCCCTCGTACGTGAACAAGACAGCTTGTATGTCCTCAAGGCTGAGTGCCCGGTCGTCTTTGCTAGCCATACGAATCTTTCGTCCCAACGCTAGAGCCGCTGCAGTATCTACTGAAGTGGACCCCATTGTTTGGACCACGAAACGCAGAAATTAAGTTAGCGCTTTCGGGTCTGCCGGGACTTGGTTTTTGTTGTTCTGTCATTCTGCGTTCACATCTACCCAAACATCTTCGAGGCTTCGTGGTCCAGCCCGGAGGGAGCCCCTCCGAGGGGCGACCTGAGGGCTGGACGACGCGGCCGGCTCGGCCTATTTCCACCGCCACGGCGCGGGCCTGGCTCGGTATGACTCGGGCGAGTGATAGAGCTCCGCAGGTGTCGCGTTGCCCAACGCCTGATGCGGCCTCAGCTGATTGTATTCGGTGAACCATCTGGCCAATCCACGATGCGCATCCAACCCGATCGCGTAATCCTGCGGGTAGATGTCCTCTTGCTTCACACTTCGCCACAGCCGCTCGATGAATCGATTGTCGATCCACCGACCGCGCCCATCCATGCTCACTTCCACACCAGCCGACTCCACTGCCTCCAGGTACGCTTCGCTGGTGAATTGGCTGCCTTGGTCCGTGTTCGATATCAGCGGCGTCCTGCCGCCTTCCAGACCCTTCTCCCAGGTGCGAATGCAGAACTCGCTGTCCTGCGTGTTCAACAACTCCCAACCCACCACATACCGACTCCACCAGTCCATCGTCGCACACAGAAACATGAACCCGTTGGCCATCGGCACATACGTGATGTCGCTGCACCAAACCTGGTCCGGACCGCATATTTCCAGGTCTTTGAGCAGATACGGGTAGATGCGATGATCTTCTCCGGGCTGGCTCAACGACCGCTTCGGATACACCGTCTCCACCCCCATTACCTCCAGCAGCCGGGTGACCCGTTTGCGATTCACAGCTGTGCCGTCCCAGCATCCGTCACCTGTGCTGAAAAACCGAAGATGTAGGTCGTCGATGTGAAGACAAAGATCGATGCAGTGTCGTGAGGATGCTCAGATGAGGTTTCCCTCAAATGCTCTCTCTCTCGGCGTCTCTCCGTGTGTGGTGGATCAGCGAAACAGGCGTGGCCCGACCACACTAAAGGGATGGACAACAAACCCAGGCGCAGGCTTGGCGTAAGTCGCTGAGTTGTCGGACGCGTGGCCGATGACGATTCTGATCCCAATTACGAGGGGAGGGCGGGCGAGGGGACGAGTCTCGAAGGGTGAGATCCGCCCGAGATCTGCCCTTTGCCCACGAACGGGTTGATTGCGGGAGGCCTTGTCGCTACGTTGCGACCCGATGGACGCAGCGCTCTTACACGATCTGATCGAGAAAACCTGGGAAGGGGGACGAATCTCCCCGGAGGAAGCCTTGCTTCTCTACAAGCTTCCCCTGGAGGAACTCGGCGCGCTCGCAGATCGACGAAGAGAACTCGCCAAAGCGGACGCCTACCAGGGACGGGGTAACGAGATCGTTACCTACATCGTCGATCGCAACATCAATTACACGAACGTCTGCAACGTCTATTGCAAGTTCTGCGCTTTCTACCGGACCGAGAAGCAGGCGGACGCCTATGTCATCACACATGAGGAAATCGATCAGAAGATCGAGGAGACGCTGGCCCTGGGCGGAACACAGATCCTCATGCAAGGCGGGCACCATCCGAAGCTGACTCTCGATTGGTATCTTGACCTTCTGTCTCACATCAAGGCCCGGTTCCCCTCGATCAACATCCACGGGTTCAGCCCGAGTGAGTTCATTCATTTCCAGGAAGTTTTTCAGATGCCGGTCGCGGATGTGATCAAACGGTTTGTGCAGGCCGGGTTGGGATCGATCCCCGGAGGGGGAGGGGAGATTCTGGTGGACAGGATTCGAAAGCGGATCTCTCCGCTGAAGGCGATGAGCGATGAATGGCTGGGGGTGATGGACGCCGCTCACCGCCAGGGTCTGGCTTCAACCGCCACCATGATGTTTGGGCACGTGGAATCTGTTCAGGACCGGGTTGAGCATCTTGAACGTGTGAGACGGCAGCAGGATGCTACTCATGGGTTCACGGCATTCATCGCTTGGACGTTTCAGGCGGAGAACACACGGCTCAAGGCCGAGCCTGTGGGAGCGCATGAGTATCTTCGAATGCAGGCGCTGAGCCGGATCTATCTCGACAATGTTCCCAACATTCAAAGCTCCTGGGTGACGCAAGGCCTCGAGATCGGGCAACTGGCCCTCAAGTACGGCGCGAACGACCTGGGAAGCATCATGATTGAGGAGAACGTGGTCTCCAAGGCTGGCACCGTGTTCCACATGGGGGTGGCGGACATGAAGCGGTTGATTGGAGAACTCGGCTA
>VHDG01000547.1 GCA_016871475.1 Verrucomicrobiota bacterium | reverse complement strand
CGCTGATCATCTCCGCCAGCAAGGAGAACCTCGGGCTGCTGACAGGGCTTGTGCAGAAACTCGATGCCGAGCCGGTGTTGCCCGGGGGTGTTCTTGAGACGTTCACTCTGACCTATGCCGATGCCCAGCGCGTTTCCACCATGTTGAAGTCCCTTGTGGATCAGGGGCTCTACCGGCCCGGATTGACCGCCGGCTCTGCTTCAGCGCGATCCGCCAGTCCCCGTGATGCGCTTGCGATCAGTGTCGATGCGCGCAGCAACACGCTTCTCGTCAGCGCCAGTCCGGAGAATCTGGCCATCGTGCGGCAGATCATCGCCAAGGTGGATACCAAGGACCTGGCCGATGCCAACAACGTTAAGCTCTATCCACTTCAAAAGGCCCGGGCCAGCTCCCTGGCCACGACACTTGAGCAGTTTTTCAGGGCCAAGCGGCTCGGCGACACGGTGACAGCCAATGCGAACGATCGTCCTATTCCGGTGGGAGTGGTGGCGGATGACCGGGTGAACACTCTCCTGGTCACCGGTGGCAAGGAAGCCATCGACCTTGCAGACCGTCTGATTGCACAGCTGGATGGCGAAAGTGCTTTCGCTCGGATGAACTTCAAGGTGTTTCCTCTCAAGAAGGCAACGGCCACGAAGCTTCAAGCTACCTTGCAACAGATCCTCGCCAACCGGCCGCCGCCCGTGCGCGGGGAGCCCATCGATCCCATCACCGTGGTTGCTGATGCCTGGGTCAATGCATTGCTCGTCGGGGCATCGGTTGGCGACATGTCCACCGTCGAATCCCTCCTGGAACGGCTGGACAGCGAGCCTGCTGAAACGGGGATTGCGATCCATGTGTTTCCGTTGGCGAAGGCGGATGCAAGGCGTGTTGCCACCGTTGTGCAGGGACTGTTCCGGGACGGGCCGCAGGGACCCAATCTGCCGGTGACGGTGAATGCGGATGAACGGATCAACGCCATCGTCGTGTCGTGTGGTGAGATCGATGCGAAACGCATCGGCGAACTGGTGAAGAAACTCGACACCGAGCAGGTGGCTCGGGTGAGTGAGATCAAGGTGTTTCCGCTGAAGTACGCTCGTGCGGAATCGTTAAGCTCCATTTTGACGACCGCATTGAACACCAAGCCAGCGCCACTCACCGAGCAAAGCCCCAATGCCCAGTCGGTGTTGCAGTTCATCACCCGGACGGAGGAGGGAAGGGAACTGGTGACAGCTGCCTTGAAGGAGGCGGTGTTGATCACTCCGGACATTCGGATGAACTCACTGATTGTGAGCGGGCCTGTGGATTACATGGGATTGATCGAGCAGATCATCACGCGACTCGATGCCAGCTCACCTCAGCAGGCGAAAATCAAAGTGTTTGCCTTGATCAACGCTGATGCCACGCAGATGGGAACCCTGCTCATGCAGCTATTCCGAATGAACCAACTCGGGGGAGTTGCTGCCAGCTCCCAGAGGTCGGTGCAATACACACTCGTTCGTCCCGCGAGCGAGGGAGGAGAGGTGCCGCTTGCCTCCGCCACTCTGGGAACAGCCGAGCAAAACGCCCTGACCGTAACCGTGGATCCCAGGACCAACAGTCTGTTGGTGGGAGGAACTGAACACTATGTCGGATTGGTGTCGCAGATCATCGATTCACTGGATGCCACCCCTGCCAACGAACGGAAAACGGAAGTTGTACGGTTGAAGAACAGCCAGGCTCAAGAAGTGGCGACAGCTTTGCGGGGATTCCTCGATCAGGAGAAAACGAAGGTGACGTCTGTTTTGGGTGCGAACGAGGTGGGCACTGCGCAGCGACTGCTTGAGCGCGAAGTGGCCATCATCGCTGAACCGCTCAGCAACACCTTGCTGCTTTCGACCGACCCCCGTTATTTCGCGGAGATTCGTGAAATCATCACCAAACTCGACGAGGTCCAACCCCAGGTTCTCATCCAGGTATTGCTGGCTGAGGTGACGTTGGATTCGTTGACCGATCTGGGAGTTGAATGGAGTCACACCGGCAGGAAGGGAGATGTGGCCTACGGAATCGGGACGGACTTCTCCGTGAGGGATCAGCTCACCAGCTTCGGTGGATTTTCCACTGCTGTGAGTGGAAGCGATTTTAATTTCCTGCTGCGCGCTTTGAAGGATGAAGGCCGGTTGGAGGTTTTGAGCCGACCTCAGATTGTGACCGCGGACAATAAGCCGGGCAGCGTGAACATCGGGCAGAGAGTGCCATTGATCACGGACAGCCGGGTGACGGAACGCGGCGACACGATCAACTCCTTCAAGTATGAGGATGTCGGAGTCAACCTGTCTGTGACGCCGAAGATCAGTCCCGATGGGTTTGTGAAGATGGAGATCGGAACCACGAACAGTGCTCTCAGCAGTTCTTCAGTTGAGATCAACAAGTCGGCCGTCGTGCCGGTGATCAACCAGCGTCGTGCCAACACCACCGTCACTGTTCAGAGCGGACAGACAATTCTGATTGGTGGGCTCATTGCCACCACGGACGATCGGCGGGTGAAGAAAATGCCTGTGTTGGGTGATATCCCCTGGCTCGGGCATCTGTTTCGAACGACCAAGACAACCCGGGATCGCAAGGAACTGCTCATCCTTCTCACGCCCCAGGTCTTGTCGAATGAAAGGTCCATGGGGCTCATTCGAACTCCGGAAGAAGTTACGAAGGAGCAACTCGGTAATTCCGCCCTGCAGAACCAACTGAGACCGGATGAGTTGCAGAAGCAAATCCTGGATCCGATCATGCCGCCTTCCACCAACGCGCCGGCACCTAAGAAGAAGAGCGGTGGACGTCGCAGCGACTCTTGAAATCCTGCCAGCCACTCATGCTTCTCTCTGCTCATTTGGCCGGATGTTGCAGGGGTTGGCTTCAACTCCTGCCTGCCTTGCTGGTCAGCTTGTTCCTTCTGGTCCCGGGAGAGTGGGGAATTTGTGGGGCATTCGAGCCTCATGTATATCAATCAACGAATGGCGTCCGGTTGCCTTACCAGCTTCATATTCCAGAGCCTTTGGACTCCTCGAAGCAGTACCCATGCATTCTGTTTCTCCACGGCGCGATCGCACGCGGTGACGACAATCGAGAGCCGCTGAACTGGGGACCGTTGCTGATTCGATCCAACTCACTGAAGGTGGGTCTCCCGTGTTTTATTGTTGCTCCGCAGTGTCCCAAGACGGGTTCCTGGATGACTCCCATTGCAGGCAAGGGCACGGAGCCGATCCAGCTGGCTGTGAGCCTGGTGAAGAATGAGTTGCCGAAGGCTTTCAAAGTGGATCTCTCCAAGTGTTACATCACCGGTGTCAGTATGGGAGGAATCGGGTTGTGGGATTTTATATGCGAACAGCCCGGGGTGTTTGCGGCTGCGGTGCCGGTGTGCTCTGCGGGGTCCCCGAACAAAGTGACTGCTGCCGCAGCGAAGTACCCGGTGTGGGTATTTCACTCCGATGACGATCATCTGATTCCCGTGCAGTCTGCACGATCAATGGTGCAGGCATGGAAAGGAAAGGGAGGCGAGGCTCGTTACACCGAGTACAAAGGCGTGCGTCACAGCTCGTGGAAGCCCGCGTATGCGGAGGCTG
>VHDG01000546.1 GCA_016871475.1 Verrucomicrobiota bacterium | reverse complement strand
CCATTGTGGAGTCCGGCGTCTTGATTGGGCCTGGATGCAGGATAGGTCCACACGTATGCATCGCCTCGGGGGTCATCCTCGGGGCCCGCAACGTCATTCACGCCGGCTGTGTGATTGGCGATACGCCTCAAGACCTGAAGCACAAGGGGCAGCCCTCGCAGGTAGTCATCGGAGACGACAACACATTCCGGGAGCATGTCACCATCCACCGTTCGGCTGTGCCTGGCGGGGTTACCCGTGTGGGATCGGGCAACTATCTGATGGCGAGCAGCCACGTGGGTCATGATGCCATTCTCGGAGATAAGGTGATTCTTGCCAATGGGGCCTTATTAGCGGGCCATGCGGTGGTGGGCGACCGAGCCTTCATCTCAGGGAACTGTTTGGTGCATCAGTTCACCCGAGTCGGGACGCTTGCTTTGATGCAGGGTGGGTCTGCCATCAGCAAGGACTTGCCGCCGTTTACCATCGCTCGCGGAGCGAATCAAATCTGCGGCTTGAACATCGTTGGGCTGAGGCGCGCGGGCATGCTTCCCGAGGAACGGTTGGAGCTGAAAAGGCTGTATCGCCTGCTTTTTCGCAGGACCGGGGGGTGGAGCGAAGCCATCGCTGAGGCGGGCGCCCTCTGTGTCCGCCCTCCATCCCAGGCCTTGATCGCGTTTCTCGTCCAATCCAAGCGTGGGGTTTGCAGCGACATCAGCCAGTTCAAGTCCCCGGACCAGGCCATGGATGGTGCAGGTTGAGGCGGCTATCATCCATGCCTTCGCGCTTGTTGCCAGAGATGGGAGAGGGATAACGCGAGTCAGCAAACCAACTATGAACGTGAACTTTCAAATGGCGGCTCAGACCGTCAGTGAACACCTGCTGATTTATTCGATTCTTGCCATCACTGCTGCTGCGTTAGGGCTGGTGCTGGGGTGGTGGATCTGGAGTGGGTATAAGGCGCAGGCACACCTGTTTAGGGACCAGCTTCATCAAGCAAGCCAGCGCGAGCGGTCGCTGGCCATGAGAGTCGAGGAGGCTGAGGCCCTCGAAAGATCCGTCCGGACTTCAACCGACGATCACGTAAGGCAGGTGGAACTCCTGGATGCGACGATCCGGTCCTTGCGAGAGGAAGTGCAGGAGGGTGGACGACGCCTTACTACTGCCGAGGAGCAGGGGGAGAGAACGCGTGAGGATTTGCAGCGGGCGTTGTGGGATCTAGAACAATCCAGGGTGGCGAATGACACATCCTCGGAAGCGTTGCTACGCCTGGAGTCGGAGAACGTCCATTTGCAGTCGGATCTGCGCTCGGCCGCGGAAGAGCGAGACCAGCTTCTGAGGTTTAAGGAGGAATGTCAGGAAAAGTTGACTCTAATGGCGTTGCAACATGTTGAAAACAAACCTGTAACGGAGCTGGTTGAGGATCGTTCGCTGGTCTTGGAGTCGAGAGTTGATGTGGTTGATGGCGAGGTGGGTGAGGCGGCGGTCGACCCTGCGAATGAACCCAAGGCTTTGGGGAGCAAGGCAAAGGAATCGAAGCGACCTGTTCAGGGCAGCCTGTTTGATTAGGTGGTTGGCGGGTTGGGGCGGGGGTTTGGGAGGGAGGCGGAGGGGCAAATTGGGGTTGATGCGTGGGAATGGCGCGGGTCTGGGTGATCTTCACGGATTTCGTTCGAGTCCATCATACGCAAACCGTTGATAATGCGTGTGAGTAAGGCTCGAGGCATCTTGGCACCCGCCCTGCTAAATTTCCTCTAGTCGGAGGTTGACATCAACCCCGACGCAGAGTTTACTAACGCGTCATCCAAACAACACAGAAACACATGAAACATCGTCTTAGCACAAAGTCACGAGCGTTCACGCTCATCGAACTGCTGGTTGTGATCGCGATCATCGCGATTCTGGCAGGTCTTCTCCTCCCTGCATTGGCCAAAGCCAAAGCCCGCGCCTCGCGCATCAACTGCATCAACAACGTCAAGCAGATCAACCTGGCCTTCAGGATTTGGTCCAACGACCACACTGAGCGGTTCCCATGGCAGGTTGAACAACGCGATCAGGGTTCCAAGATCGGTGAATTTGGTTCCTTGGCCGATGCCTTTAGCTGCATCTCAAACGAGTTGAACGTCCCGAAGGCAGTCGTCTGCCCTAGCGATGACAAGACCAAGGCTGCAACCTTTGAGAACGGCGGTAATCCGACTTTCGGTGGAACCGGCATGACTGCTCCTGCTTCTGGCCGCAGATCGAGGGAGCACCTCAGCTATGCTGTAGGTCCTGATGCTGATGAGACCCGTGCACAAACCGTCCTGACCGGGGATCGCAACCTCATCGATGGCGCTTCTGGTGGCATCTCGGTGACGGACGGTCAGGCCCTCCAGTTCACATCCAATGCTCGCACGCCTGATCAACTTGCGACTGGCCGCGATACCAAGTGGGACATGACAGTTCACAACAACGCGGGCAACCTGGGTTTGGCTGATGGCTCTGCTCATCAGATCAACACTCCTCAGATCGCAGCGTTTTTCGCTGCTTCCTGCCAGCAAGTTTCTGGTTTTCGCACGCGCTACGTCCGTCCTGAAGCCAGGTAATTCAGGCGCTGCGAGTGTGAGCGTTTGAGCAACCTTGCATCCCTCAAAGCGCCCACTAAATTTCTTGGTGGGCGCTCTCGCTTGGTCAAACAGATATTAATATTCTCAAAAGCAAATAAATGAAACGCACCACAATTAAGGGTTCCAGCAGGGCGTTCACGTTGATCGAACTGCTCGTTGTGATCGCCATTATCGCGATCCTCGCCTCGATGCTTCTGCCTGCCTTGACAAAGGCGAAGTCAAAAGCTCGACGCACTCAATGCATTAACAACCTGAAGGAATTCGGCACAGCCAACCAGATGTGGCTGCATGATTTTGAGGACCAACTCTTCTACCTTGTCGAACAACGCAAGGGCGGTAGTCGGGGTCAGCCGACTGCATGGCAGCATTTCCTGGTGATGTCAAATTACCTCACGACACCGAAGGTCATCGCTTGTCCCGGGTCTGAAAAAGCCCGTCCCGCCGCCAGCTCCTGGTCCCGGTTGGAAAACCGCAATGTGGGATATGGAATCGGGACTGACGCTCGTGTGATCATGGATAGTGCCCAGACCGGGAAGTCCGGGGGCCAAACCTTCGTGGTTGTTGACTATGACATCACGGGTGGTACGGACGCAACCTGCGCACGCGCTGGAACTGTCCGGGTCGATTCCTTCAATGGGGTCTTCGGTGATGGCAACTCCTACACCTCTGTGAATTGGTCTCGGACCAACCATGTCGGTGTTGGCGCAATGTCCCTGGTTGATGGCACCACTGTTGCCGTCGATACGGCCGGTCTTCGACGTCAGCTCAGCTTGTCGCAAGACGTTGGCGCTAACTCACACTGCTTGTTGCCCAACAAGTAGAGCCCAAAGTCTGTAGAAACTCTCCGTCAACTCACCAAGCCTTCGGGCTTGGTGAGTTTTTCTTTCCGATGTCTGCTCATCCCCAGCGTGCACTCCGCAATGTCGCCCTCATAGGCTTCATGGGATCGGGCAAGACCAGTACGGGCGGGTTGCTTGCCGAGCTTCTTTC
>VHDG01000545.1 GCA_016871475.1 Verrucomicrobiota bacterium | reverse complement strand
TGGCGTTTTTCCCGCTCCGCCGGCGTGAGGGCCTGAGCAAGGGAGGCTTCCTCCACCCGAACGACACCGGCTCGGAAAGATGCAGCAATCTCGTCCGCCGACAATGCACGTGCATATACCCGGGCTTCCTCGATCTCCCCGGCCAGGGCGGTGACCCCGGGGGCGAGATGGCGCTTGCCCAGCACGACCCGGGCACTGCCTCCTTGAAATGTCTGGAGGCTGCCCTGTTCGTAACGGGTCCCGTAGGGAACGCCATTTCGATACACGGTGATGGAGTTGTCAGGCCCGTAGGCGATCGCCATGTGCACCAACTCGCCCGGCTTCGCCGTTTCTGCGGGTCCTCCCAGATCACGGGTACGACGAAAGTAATCACTGCCCGCGATCCATCGGGCGTTTTCGCGCTCCCCGAACACGATGGAATCAAAAATCTCGCTGTCGGGTGTCTGCACCGTAAGTGCTCCGCCCCCCTTCTGTCCCAGACTCGACAACGACACCCATGCCTCGAGGGTTTTTTCCCTCAGAGTTGAAGGAAGCGGTTGGGTGATCACCCAAGCGTTTGTGCCGTTGAGAATGAGGCGTCCGTGGCGCACCCGGGCGTCACCCTCAGCCCGCCCATGCATGGTCCCCACCTCATCGAGCAATCCACCCTCAAAACTCCACTGGGCCATCGGAGCGGGCAACGCGTGCGAGCGTCCCGACTTCTGCCGGACGAGGAGCTCCGCTCGTGCTCGCGATTCCACGACCGACAGATCCTGGGATATCCGGAGGATGGAGGCATCCAAGGACGCCTTCTCCTCCCGGTATTGGGCCTCCTTACGGAGTCTTGAGGCGATTCCACCTGCGGCCACGGACCAGGCATCGGCCAGCGCCTTGCGGATGTGGAGCTTGAACATCGTTAGCTCCTCACGACGCGTGCTCGACGGCACCTGGGCTTCCACCACGACCTGGCCCGGACGGCTGCTGGCGAAGATGCCATACAGGGCGTGGAAATCCTTCTGGCTGATCGGATCAAACTTGTGGTCATGGCACCGGGCACAGGAAACCGTGAGTCCGAGGAAGGTCTTGGAGAAAACGTCGATCTGGTTGTCCACGACCTTCACCTGATCGTCCAGCGCGTCCACAGGGATATAGCCGAACTCCACCATGCGCAGGTGAGCGGGACCGATTCTGGATTCGTTCAATCCCTCATCGGGATTGATGCGCGGATGGAGTAGAAGGTCGCCGGCGATGTGTTCCCGCACGAGCTGGTCGTAAGGGACGTCCTGGTTGAACGCGCGGATGAGATAGTCGCGATACCGCCAGGCCATGGGCAGCTCGGGGTCGCCCTGGCTCCCGTGGGATTCGCAGTAACGCACGAGGTCCATCCAGTGACGGGCCCAACGTTCCCCGAACCGGGGCGATGCGAGCAGGGCGTCGATCCGACGTTCGTAAGCACGAGGCGAAGTATCGCGCAGAAAGGCGTTCACTTCCTCCGGAGTGGGCGGGAGTCCCGTCAGGACGAAGGTGGCACGTCGGAGAAGAGATTCGCGCCCAGCGGGTGGCGACGGTTGCAAGCCGCGCACGGTCATTTGGTGCAGCAGAAACCGATCAACCTCGTGACGGGACCAGATGGGGTGTTGAGCTTCAGGTGCCGGTGGCTTTACGGGTGCTTTGAAGCTCCACCAATCCTGGCGTGCCTTGCGCGTGGACTCCCATGAAGCGGCGGGGACGATATTGTCGGAGGGCGGCTGATCACGCGGGTCGAGAGCTCCCTGATTCACCCAAGTCACAAAGTCGGCAATGACACGGGGTGGCAGCTGCGGGCGGTCCTTTGGCATGCGAAGATCGGCATGATCATGTCGCAGGACCTGAATCAAAAGACTACTGGCGGCATCGCCTGGAACGAGGACACGACCGGAGTCACCCCCTTTGAGCAGCGCTTCACGAAAGTCCAGTCGCAACCCTCCCTTCTGCTTTTTCGCCCCATGGCATTCATAGCATTCATTCACGAGAGCTGGGCGAATGCTCTTCTCAAAGAGTTCAGGCTCTGAACCGGATCTTGCGACAACGGCGTGGCCAGCTACGGCGATCCAGAGAAAACCGATGAGCCTCCAAGAGATATTCGAGCTCATGCGTGCGAAAGACTCTGGGACAGGCTGATGGGTGTTGGGATCAGGCAAGGAGTTCCGGGGGGCTGATTGTGATCGGGATGAGTCAATCCAAAGTCAGGGATCATTATACCAACGAAAGACGGTGCCTGGCTGAGGGATATTCAGGCTCGGGCCCTCGGACTGGATTCCGTGCGACGGTGCTCATCCGTCATCGGCTATGGTAGATCACGGCGTTTCAGAAGTTCATACGACGAACCAAACGAACCAACAGTGGGGGCGATGCGGCGTTGACTCCCGAGGGCCTTTTGGACATTTTTCGCCCCCTTGCTCGACCCATTCCGGTGCTGGCGTCATGAGGACGGCCTGTCTCGGCAGAGGATTGCCAGGACGGGGAAGAGAAACTGCTGGGGCAGGATCTCCCGCCATGGATTGAGAAGGAGAATCCATTGTGCATAGCGGTATGAGTGACTCGCGGCTGTTCGTCGGCAACCTTTCCTTCCAAACCCTGGAAAACGACCTGCGAGGCTATTTCTCGGCAGCAGGCAGCATCACCTCGGTGAACCTGGTGATGGACAAAGCGACGGGACGCTCCCGTGGGTTTGCATTTATCGAGTTCGCGACCTCTGCGGAGGCCGAGAGGGCCGTTGAGATGTTTCATCAGAAGGAATTTCAGGGGCGTGTCCTTGCGGTGAACGTTGCGCGACCGCGCGAAGAACGCCCACCCGGCGGTGGCTTTCGAGGGCCTCGACAGGGCTGACCTCGAGAAGGTTCACGAAACCCGGGCGACCCGGTGGGCAAAATTCACCGGGAGGGTTCTCAGTGGCAGCTGTCAAAAAAGAACCGCGAGAGGCAGTCCTTGGTCTGGATGAAGACCGGTGAAGAATCTTTTGCAGGTTGACACTGATTTTGGTCGCCCATACTTTCGCGAGCGCGCTTAAACGTATGTCTGAAACTAATCCGAATCCCGGCGGAGTTCCGCCCAAGCCAGGCGAGGCTGCCAAAGTTCAGCCGAAGAAGGAAACTGTTCGAATCCCTCTTCCGACGCCACCGAAGCAGGCGGCGTCCACGATTAAGCTTCCGGCGATGCCTGCTGGTGGGCCTCCGCCACAAGCAACCCCAGCCCCAGCAGCTGCTGCCGCGCCTGTTGCCGCTGCCGCTGCTCCAGCACCCAAGCCCTCTGCACCTGTGGATCCCACGCCTCCAGTCGCCGGTGCGCCGACCACGGCGACCTTGGCCAAACTTGGCGGTCATGCTGCCGCAGCCTCGGCTGCGCCCGCAGCAGCAGCACCCGCAAAAGCCTCTGCGCCAGCCCGGCCCAGTGCTGCTGCACGCAGCGTATCGAATGTGGAGATGGGACTCGCAGCTGTCGCGGCCATCGTGGCCATCGCGGCAGTCGTAAGCGTCTTCCTCCTTCATCAGCTTTCCCAGACCTAGAAACTGTCGAATGGTTCGCCGAAGCGAAGGCTTTAAAAGAAAAAACTTTCCGCACAATGAT
>VHDG01000544.1 GCA_016871475.1 Verrucomicrobiota bacterium | reverse complement strand
GAACCGCCGCCGTCTGCAGCTTCGGGCCAGGGCGCTTCCGAGAAATAAAGAACCTCATCTGCAGGGTTTCGAAGCGAATCGAGCAGGATCACGCGATCTGATGTATCCGAAAGCTTTCCGCTGAAGTCGCCCAGTGCCCGCACATTCGGATGCTTCGCTCGAAAGGCTTCGATGTCCCGGGCGATCACCAGGTAGTGGCCGGGCTCAAGTCGCGTCCGATTCGGAAACGCATAGTCGATTCCTCCGGCAAGTCCCCAGCCGGACAGGTCCATGACCTCTTGAGAGCGGTTGAAGAGTTCGACCCATTCCTCGTCGTTCTCGAGATAGCTCTCCCCGGGCACCCCGGGTTCAACTTCCTGGCTGAGATGCAACCTCGCAGCCATCGCGAAGTCGGCTGTGGCATTGGTCTGAAACTGATGCACCTCCACGGCGAAGGTGTTGAGTCCCTGAACCAGGTCGGCCGCCGGGATCCGAACTGGACGGCTTAGCGTGATGCTTTGGATATTGGTGATGGCCCTGCTCAAGTAGGAGATGGGGCCGTTGGAAAGGTTCTGCCGATGCACCTCCCGACCGTTCAGGTAAAATGCAGCGCCGTCATCGATCAGCGCAGTGAGAAAGAGACTGGCCCCCTGGGGGATGGACGAGGCATCGAATCGGGTTCGAAAATAGAATGTGGTTTTGCCCCCGTGTGGCGCCGGGGTCTTTAAGGGAACGGGGAGGACACCGCTGGCAGCGCCAATCGTTGCCTGGCCGCGAGCCCAGGCCCCATCGCCATAGCCCACCTCCTTCCACGCCGTCCCAAGATCGTCTCCGGATACGTTGTAGTTCCACTCCGCATCGAAGGGGAGCAGCAGGATGTTCGTGTTGACGGCTGGTTTCCCCGACATGGGATACGAGGGCGCATGGTGATACATGATTTCATTGATCACGATCTCGGTGCGTTTGGGAATGAGGTTGGCGGCGCCTGGAGTGGGGCTGGGATGATTCAGCCAAGGTCCTCGAGAAACAGCCGGCTCTCGTGCGATGCTTCGAACGGGAACGGATGCTGAGTCCAACGCCCGCATGCCATCCGCCGAGATGAGATGGATCTTCTGACCCGCGGCAGGAACAAATCCCAGCTCAGCCGAGGTCAGCACTCCGAACCCCCCAGCCGGGATCTTGAATCGGGGCAACGTGGTGCCAGGTCCGCCTGTCCGCGCGATTCGATACCCCGCCAGATCGACTTCGCTGCTTCCCCCGTTGTGGAGCTCGATCCAGAACGGCTGGGCGGTCGCGCCTGAGATCTCGCTGAAAGAGACTGCGGATCCATCCAGAGGTTCAGTCAGTCTGCGGCCGGACAGCTGGGCTGAGAAAAAGAAGTTGGTATCTGAAGCAGAGGAATTGAGCGCGTGCACAGACAATACGTTTTCACCCACTCGCAGCAAGCCAACCCGGTTCGATAGATCGAGTGTTGCGATCTTGAGGGCATTGGACAGCTCGCGATTCCCCGCCGCAGCGGAATCCCAACTCAGCACTTGAGGAGCATTCACCCGTGAGATCTCCACACCGTTCAGCAAGGCCACGTAACCATCTGCAAACATCGTCTCAAGGGAAAGCGCTTCGAACCCGGGACCTTCAGGGACGGAGAACGGAATCCTCAACCAGGCAGTGCTGGACTTCCCGGACAGGTCGGACTGGACATCCGAAAGGAACAAGGCACCCAACCCTCCGAGAAGCAGCGGGGACGTCCCAGCCGCGAGCTGTGCGATTTCAGCGGGAGCCAGTTCATGATGCCAGATACCTGCTTGCGAGATCCGCCCATCAAGGAAGTTTCGGTTGTCCCCCGAACTGCTGGCGAAGCGCCATTGGTCGAGACCCTTGCGCAAGGTGCCTATGTCAACCGGCGCCCCTTCCTGCACGCCGTTGACATAAAGTCTCATCGTTCCCCCGCTTCTGGCTGTGACGGTCAAGTGATACCAATTGCTTCGGCTCAGCTGAGTCGTGCCCGTGACAAGCCTCGCGGCCCCATCCCAGGTGTAGTGTTCAGCGCGACCCGCGGAGTTGAGGCGTATCTGATGCGACCAGGCCGTCCCTGGGCCGCTGCTGTCCGTGCGCACAAGGATGGAACAGGCACGAATGGAATCCGCCCTCACCCAAAGCGCGAGTGTATAAGCCTCCGGATCCGAGGCATCATTGACCTGTGCATAGGCGCTGGCGCCGTTGAAGTCCAGGGTTCGGCCCACCTGCACCTGGGGCGGAAGGTTGCTGGAAAAGACACCCCCGCTGTTGATCGCATGGAGACCGTTCCCGGAACCATCGAGCAGAGTGTTGTCGAAGGAAAAGAAGGCGTGAACCGCGGGAGGCTGGGGACCGGGAGACCGATTGAGATCGAAGCCGATCGAGGCCGAGACAGGTTTCCAGACGGCGTCATCAAACCCAGGATCAGTCCAGTTCGCTGAGGTATCCGCCGCTGAAGGCACAAGAAGACGGGCAGAATCGCCACGTCCGAAAAGCATCTCCGTGGGTGATAAGCCGCCGTCCAGAATCGCAAAGTTCACCCGACCTGGAGTCCCACCAACCTGGGAACTGGCCCGCCAATTGGAAGCCGGGCCGCTGGGTGTGAGCCGTCGAAGCTTGGCCAACGACGCCCCCGCTCCGTCCGCCCCCGCCGGCCATGGAAAGTCGTCCGAGTACCGGAATTGGTCCATCAGCCGGCCGTTGTGATTCCTCAATGTCAGCGTTTCACCCGAGTTGTTGAGCGCGCCGGTCCATGGACCATGAACTCTTGCCAATCCGAAATTGGAAGCCGTCACCAGCGGATTCGCCGCCACGACGAGGTAACCGCCGATGGGGAGGATGGTGCCGGGCTGAAACCGGTATTGAACAGCGCCGGTCAGGGACCAGTTGGAAAGATCCACGTCCACAAACATCTGGTTGTGCAGCTCAATCCATTCCTCCGACTTGGCGTCGGATGCCGGATGATACATGACCTCGTTGAAACAGATCACGCTGTCGGCGGGAGCCGAGTTTGCTTCCTGAGGCAACACGGCCCTGAGAGCCGACGGGAAACAACACAGTGAAAAGCACGCAAGAAGGATCGGCGTTACAGCATTCATGACTTGGGATTGAGAGGACGCTGCCATGAGTTGCTCGGGAAGAAAAGCACTATGGTATCGAGGTGATGCGGGAGGCAGCCCTGAGTAGAGCCTGCGAGCGAATTGGCTTTCCCCTGCACGCTGCAACGATCTCGCTCGCGCCGCTGCCTTCCCGCCTGCAGGCGGGAAGGCAGCCCCATACTCCCGTTCGGCTGTCGCCAAACAAGGAATATGGAAAGGAACATACAAGGGTGCCCGGGCTACGCCCGCTTCGGCTCCGGTGGCCGGACAGCGTGAGGTTGTGAGTTGTGGCAACTGGGAGCGCTGGCGCCTCGCCGGCATGGGGCGATCAGCAAGCCAGAGGCCGACGAGACACAATCGCTCCCAGGGGGTGGGTCACTCCCATCTCTTCAGTTCAAACGCTGCATCCATCGCCCTACTTAACCACATCCACTTGCAAATCTCTCAGCGTGTATAGCTCCTCAGACTTCACTCCCTTCATCCTCCTGGCCCCCGTCTT
>VHDG01000543.1 GCA_016871475.1 Verrucomicrobiota bacterium | reverse complement strand
CCTACGACGGAAGAGAGACCGCTCCTGCGACCTCCACCCCCGACATGTTTGTACGCAATGGGGTGCTGGATTCCCGAGCCAGTCAGTGTGGAGCGCTGGCAGTTGGAGTCCCGGGCCAGCTCGCGGTATTTGCTGAGGTCATCGCCGAGCACGGCCGGCTTCCCTTTCAAACGCACCTCCATGCTGCCGCTGCCATCGCCGAACGAGGTTTCCATCTTCCAGCAGCCTATGCCGCGAGGATTCAGGAGACACGGGATGACTTGCGACACGACCCAGGATGCCGCGCGCTGCTGCTCACGGAACACGGCGAGCCACCCGGCACAGGCCACCTGCTCCTCCAACGCGATCTCGCCGCAAGTTATCGATCCATTGCCTCGGAGGGCATCGAGTGGATGTACGGCGGTTTCTTTTCCAAGAAGCTGGAGGAGTGGATGGAGAAGTCAGGCGGCAGGATTACTCAGCGCGACATGGCGGCCTATCGCCCGCGGCTTCGTGAGCCTGTCCGCTCCCGGTATCGCGACTTCGAGATCGCGGGATTCCCGCCGCCAAGTTCAGGCGGAGTTCATGTCGCCCAAATCCTGAACATCCTGGAGCGGTTTGATCTCCGGGCGATGGGACGCGAGTCGGCAGCGTTCGCCCACGTGACGGCAGAGGCGATGAAGCTGGCGTTTGCAGACCGGGCCAAGTGGCTTGGCGACCCGGACTTTGTTCGGGTGCCCACCGGCCTGGCTGGGAAGGAATATGCCCGCCGGCTCTCTGACAACATTCGCATGGACAAGGCTCTCACCGTCCATGGCGCCGGGACGCCTGATGATGCAGACACCCGTTGGTTCGGAAAACACACGACCCACTTCACAGCCGTGGATGCCGCGGGCTGGTGGGTTGCCTGCACGGCCACCATCAACACCTCGTTTGGAGCCAAGGGCATGGTTCCCGGCACCGGAATTCTGTTGAACAACCAGATGGACGACTTTTCGGCTCCGTCTGGGGGCGCCAACTTTTTTGGGTTGGTGGGCGGAGCGGCCAATGCCCCTGCCCCGGGAAAGCGTCCCCTTTCAAGCATGAGCCCGACCTTGGTGTTGAAAGATGGCAAGCCAGTCCTGACGCTGGGTGCGGCCGGCGGACCTACGATCATCAGCCAGGTCCTGCTGGCGATTCTCGGGGTGGTTGATTTCGACTTATCCGTGGATCAGGCACTCGCCGCACCCCGCCTTCACCATCAATGGCAGCCCAACCTGTTGCGCATCGAGGACGGGTTTGGCCTGGAGGTCGAAAGACAACTTCAACGTCTGGGCCACAACGTCCAACGCGTACGATCCCTTGGCGCCTGCCAGGCCATTCAAGCCACCCGCGACCATACCTTCCATCCTGCCGCAGACCCGCGGCTCGAAGGGAAAGCAGCCGGCCGATAGCCATAAGCCTCCCTGTCCCGCAAGGCCGAGAGCTGCTGGGTTGTTGAGGGGCACATCTCACTTCTTTCGACTCGCGTCCGACTTCGAGACGAGCGGTCGGAGACGTGAGCCAGGTTCGTTGTCCACCCTTTCAGGGTGCCCGGGCTCTGCCCGCTTGGGCTCCGTCGATCCAACCGCGCCCGTTGGACTTCCCTCCCCCGCACCAACAAAAGTTCGCGGTCGTTGTTCAAGCTCGTCCTCGAAGGCACACCCTGAAGGGTGGACAACGAGCCACGCCGCTTTGATTACGATCACGAGGGGAGAGGGACGAGCCCGAGACACAGGACACATTGAGGCAGTGACTTGAGATTCGCGTAGGGATGTATGTCAGCCGGCTGTCGGGCTGCAAAAAAAAGCCGCCGCTCGTTGGAGCGGCGGCGTTGAAGGGGATCAGGCTTAGGAGCAACCGAGGCTTTCGCCACAGTTCATGCACTTGTAGCAAGCGCCATTTCGAACCGCGATGTGTCCGCAGTTCGGACAGGACGGCGCATCGTGTTGGTTCACAAACGTGCTGCTGTAGGCAGCCGCCCTGCTCACAGGCAGGGGCGCCGGGATGCTGATGCGTGAACTCGCCACTGGAGTGATGGAAATGGCCTCGGGTTCCTCGGCAAGTGGAAGATCAGGCACCGGCCGATTTACCGTTTTTTTTTCAGCCTCTTCCAACCCGGGAATATTGAGCTCCGGCTGAGTCTTCGGTGTCGTCTGCTCGCGATAACCTGGAATGAACTGGCAGGCCATCCATCGGAACACGTAGTCGATGATGCTCGACGCATTGCGGATGTCAGGGTTCCTGGTGAAGCCGCTGGGCTCAAAGCGTTGATGGGCAAACTTCTTCACCAATGACTCCAGCGGCACCCCGTATTGCAAGGCCATGCTGGTCAGGGCTCCGATGGTGTCCATCAAACCGCCGATGGTCGACCCTTCCTTCGCCATGGTGACAAACAACTCGCCCGGTTGACCGTCCGGGAACAAGCCCACCGTCAAATATCCTTCGTGCCCTGCGATCTCGAACTTGTGGTTCACCGCGTTGCGGGTTTCGGAGAGCCGCCGGCGAAGAGGCTTCCCAACCTCCACACGCAACTGATCGATCTCCTTCTCAAGATCCAGGATCCGATCGTCCGCATTCTGGGAGGCCGGATTCGATCCAGCTTCCTTTGCGCCGCCTTCGTTCGTCTTCTTGGTGTTCAGCGGCTGTGAACGTTTCGAGCCGTCGCGGTAGATGGCAACGCACTTCAACCCCATCTGCCAGGCTTCCACATAGGCGTGGGTGATGTCCTGCACCGTGGCCTCATTTGGCAGATTGACCGTCTTGGAGATGGCACCGCTGATGAAGGGCTGGGCCGCCGCCATCATTTTCAAGTGCGCCATGTAATGGATGCTTCGGACACCCCGGTGCGCCTTGAAAGCGCAGTCGAAAATACTCAGGTGCTCGAACTTCAGCCCGCTCGCGACCACCACCCCTTCCTCGGTGATCACGTCCTCAATCGTGTCCCACTTCTCAATGTGACCCACGATCGCGGCGATCTGGTTCTGGGTGTAACCAAGGCGCTGCAGAGCTTCGGGAACCGTGCGGTTCACGATCTTCAACATGCCACCTCCGGCGAGAAGCTTGTACTTCACGAGGGCAATGTCAGGCTCCACGCCGGTCGTGTCGCAATCCATCAGGAACGCGATCGTCCCGGTGGGAGCGAGCACGGTCACCTGCGCATTTCGGTAGCCGTGCTGGCGACCGGCCTGCAACGCGCGATCCCAACAGCCCTTGGCCTCCTGCTTCAGGTAATCAAACTCACGGCTGGCCTGAATCGAGTCGGCAGACTTCCGGTGCAATTCAATCACGCCCAGCATGGAATCAACGTTGTCCTTGCGAAGCGGCTTGCTGACGCCCGCGCATCGGGCATCGCGATACCCCTTGAACGGCTCCATGATCCGGGCCAGCTCGGCGGATTGTTCGTAAGCGTGACCGGTCATGATGGCCGTGATGGCCCCGGCAAGCGCGCGGCCTTCGTCTGAATCATAGCCCAGACCATAGCTCATGATCAGGGAACCAAGATTTGCATACCCCAGACCCAACGTGCGGAAAATATGCGAGTTCTCGGCAATGTCGGGGGTCGGATAACTCGCGTTGTCGACGAGGATTTCCTGGGCGGTGAT
>VHDG01000542.1 GCA_016871475.1 Verrucomicrobiota bacterium | reverse complement strand
CGGGCAAATGGTGGAAACAGGGGCTCACCCGGCCGGCGGAATTTCCTCCCAAGCCTGCGGGGCTCGACTGGGATTTGTGGCTTGGGGGCTCCGCGGTCCGGCCGTATCACCCTCAGTACGCGCATTTCCAGTGGCGTGGGTGGTGGGACTACGGCACCGGCGCCATCGGCGACATGGGCTGCCATCTGCTCAACTGCGCCACGCTCGCCCTGGATGTCCGTGATCCCGTGTCGGTTCGTGCATCTGGCGAGGGTGCGACGGAGGACACGGGGCCGGTCGCTTCGCAGATCGAATGGCAATTCCCCTCACGTCACGGCAAGCCACCGTGGAAGCTGTTCTGGTACGATGGAGGCAGGGTTGCGCCCCAAGATTTGTTTCCAGGAAGGAAGTTCGGCGAGAACGGCCAGATCATTATCGGCACCAAGGACACGTTCCACTCCGCCGGCTACAGCGGCGGCGGGGCGTTCAAGAGCGGGGCAAGGCGTGAGGACTTCAAGAACACCGTGCCCGAGACACTGCCGAAGGCCCCTGGGGAAAGATGGGATCGATGTCACTACGATGAATGGATCGCTGCGTGCAAAGGCGGACCCAAGGCGTATTCGAACTTCGATACTTCCGGCCCGGTTACAGAAGTGGTGCTCCTGGGAACCCTGGCATTACGTGCTGCGCGCCCGCTTGAGTGGGATGCCCGGAAGCTTCGTGTCACGAACGAGAAATCGGCGAATCGATGGGTGAGCAAGCGCTACTCCAAAGGGTGGAAAGTGTGAACGCCCCCTGTCTCCGCTGGAAACCCCGCCCGCAGGATTGACGATCTCCATGGTCATCGCCCCCCGACAAACGCCCTCCAACGGCAGGCCGATCCCGGCCCTTCCCACTGAACACTCACTCACCATGAAACTCTGCCTCACCATTCTGCTCATCGACGCTCTCGCCATCGGCGCCCTGCGCGCCGGGAGTCCTCTGCCTGTTTCGTCTGCGGAGCGTCAGGGCATCGACCGTGTGCGGTTGGAGCGCATGCACACGCTGATTTCCGATCACATCAGCCAGGGAAAGCACGCCGGCGCGGTGGCGATGGTCGTCCGGAACGGACACATCGTGGACTGGCACACCTGGGGCAAAGCGAATCTGGCCACCGGCGAGCCCATGCGCAAAGACTCGATCTTCCGGATTTACTCAATGACGAAGGTGTTAACCGCCGTCGCAACCTTGCAGTTGTTCGAAGCCAACAAGCTGCAACTCCATCAGCCGATCACTGACATTCTGCCTGAGCTGAAGGGCTTGAAAGTCTTTGCCAGGGGTACGGCTGACGCCCCTGAACTCGTGGACATCAAGACCCCGATTACCATCCGGATGCTGCTCAATCACACCGCCGGGTTTACCTATGACTTTTTCAGCGGATCGCCTGTGCATGATCTCTACAAGAGACAAGACCTCTGGAACTCTGCTTCCCTCGACGAGTTCATTGGCCGGGTGGCGAAGCTCCCGCTCATCTCGCATCCGGGCGAAACATTCCAGTATGGGATCAACAACGATGTCCTCGGCCTGATCATCCAACGCGTGAGCGGCATGTCCTTTGAAGAATACGTTTCCAGGAACATCACCGGGCCTCTCAGGATGACGGACACTTCCTTTGATGTCCCTGCGGGCAAGCTGGGTCGTGTGGCGACAATCCATGGGCTGAACCCAGCTGGTAAACTTGCACCAACCGAACCAATCCTTGGAGCCTACGCAGAGCCGGGGCAGGGCATCGCTGCTGGGGGTGCGGGGCTTTTCTCGACCATCGGAGACTATGCGCGGTTTGCCCAGTGCCTCCTGAACGGGGGCTTGCTGGACGGCACAAGAATCCTCGGTCGGAAAACTCTCGAGCTGGCATTGCAGAACTCCTTGCAGAAGGGCGTCAGCGCCTTCGCCCCATCTGAAGGCTGGGGATTGATCAGCGCGCTGCGGCTCGACATGGCGGGTGCACTCGAGCCCGCGAGCGAGGGGATGTTCTACTGGAGTGGTGCGGCCACGACCCATTTCTTCGTGGATCCGAAGGAGAAACTTGTCGGGCTCGTCTTCTGTCAGCACATCCCGTTCGATCAACACCGGTTGTTCACCCGTTTCCGTACTTCCATCTATCAAGCCCTCAAATAGAGGAACTTTGTCCATCAACACGTCGCACCCGGAGCCGGCCCCGAATTCAAAGCAGCCACTATTGCTTCCTCCTGCCGGCATGCTCCGTCACACCAACACGAAGGCATTTTCTGGCAGGAACCCTGGCGCGTGCGCGAGTTTAGAGATCGCGCTCCAGCCTATGAAAAGCGACCGGCCGCCGCCGGGCACTGCTTTCCGGTGGCTCCCGCGGGACCCCGTCTTTGATTCGTCACAGGCGTCCGGCTCTGATGCGCAGGAATCTCGCCTTGTCGGCCGATCTCATGGGTTGCGCCTCACGCAGCAGCAGTTGGACAGAACCATCAGGCTGCGGTGTGCGGGAAACTTCCACCAGGTTTGCCGGAACCCAGGTTGTCAGGTCGGTGGAACTCTCGGGTTGGACGGAAGCGTCCGACCTGAAGAGGTAGGACAGCGTGAAGTAGAATTTTCCGCCGCTCGAAAGGGTCCCGCCTACAATGCCTCCTCTCGAGGCTGCGACGGCTGGGTTTGAGCCAAGGACGTACTCCGTTGCGTTGTCCAGACCATCCCCATCCGGGTCTGCGGTGGCAGGGATCTTTTGGGCGTAGGTCGGGTCATTCGGTTTGAAGTAGTTCGCGAGCCAAGCCGCCCATCCCTGCGGGAACACGCTTGGAGCGCCGGGAGAGGCGGGCGTGTTTCTCCAGTAGGATCCATCGGATTGAAGGGCCATCGGCGTGGTCGGAATGAAGGTTATGGAGGATCCTGTGCCACTAGCCCCAGCTGGCCATGGTACGTCGTCGTCATAACGGAACTCGCGGATGGGAGTGCCGCCGCCGTAAGACAACTTCAAGGGCTCCCCACCGTTGTCGAGACGGCTCGTGGAGAACTCCCCTACGATCGGAAGTCCCGCGCCATGGCGGAGGGTCAGCGCGGCACGGCTTCGGGCCACCAGACATCGGGCTCCTGGGGCGAGTCGCACACCGGGATCAATGGCCACCTCGATGCCCTGGGTGAAACGGACATCCGTCAGATCAAGAGTGAGGCTCGAGCTTCGGTTCTCAAGTTCCACGTACTCGAAATCCTGCGCCCGCCAGCCGGCCAGGCCTTCGGAAGGAGTTTCCGTCGAGGGATCGTACATGATCTCGGAGATGGCGAGGTGATCCAGCAGGGGCTGGATGCTGACTGGCGTTGATTGAAATGCCACAGGTGCCGACCAGTGGCTCCAGCGTCCCGTGTTGTCCATGTGGCGTACCCGAGCGCGGTAGTGGCGGTTCTCACGCACTGCGCTGGTTGGAATGGCAACCGTCGCGACGAAGTTCGAGAGGGTTGCAGATTTCCAGCGATATTCATATTCCCACCTGAGTTCGGTGGGCGGGGTGGGAATGGGATAGATTCCTGAAAGCGTAAGGTCGAATCGCAGATCCGTGTTGTTCGTATTGAACTGATGGATCTCGACCGCGAAGGTGTGTTCGCCGGCTGGAAGCGCGGACA
>VHDG01000541.1 GCA_016871475.1 Verrucomicrobiota bacterium | reverse complement strand
ACTATAAGTCTCCGTTTGCGGTTGAGACCACGCACATCAAGTTCCGCAAGTCCGACCTGAGCGCGCGCATCTACCGGTCCTTGTTCGACGTGGCCCGCCAGTATCGTGAGAGCATCGACGTCTATGGCTCGAAGGCTTCCGTGGAATGGCCCCTGGTCGAACACGAACCCCTGATCATGCACCGGGCCAAGCTCCCGGAGCATGAGATTCCGAAACCCGTGCGGGCGCCTGACTACGCAAAGCGGCTTCCGAAAGGCATTCAACAGTTCACCACCAAGGGGGTGTATGATCTGGCGAAGTCCACCCATCTGAGTTTCACGCAGGGCGCAGGACATGGCGGGTCACATCCGCATCTGGTCCATGAATTCCTGCGGGCGATCGTCGATGGACGCGATCCCTATCCGAACGCACGTCAGTCGGCGAACTGGACCTGTGTGGGACTTTGCTCCCACGAGTCGGCGTTGAAAGGTGGCGAGATTGTGAAGCTGCCTTCCTTCACTTTTTAACACACGCAAACAACCAACAACCAACACCTGGGTACAAACACACCGATATGAGCAACGGAAACCAAAGTGGCATTACTCCCAATGCCAGCCGCCTTCTGTGGGCGGGCTTCATGGCGATTCTCGCTGCGGGGGTAGGCTTCGCAATTCGTGGGGGTATTTTTGACAACTGGGGTGCCGAATACGGATTTAGCGCCACACAGCTGGGAGCCATCGGGGGCGCAGGACTCTCAGGCTTCTGCTTCGGAATCATTATCGGAGGAGTCGTGTGCGACAAGATCGGGTACGGCCGGCTGGTCGCCCTCGCCTTTGCCGCTCATGTGCTCTCCGCCTTTGTGACGTTTACTGCGAAGGGTGACACCGCCTATCAGAGCTTGTACTGGGGCATGTTCATCTTTGCCTACGCGAATGGAACCTTGGAGGCGGTCGCCAACCCGCTGGTGGCGACGCTGTTCCCGAAACAACGAACACACTATCTGAACATCCTCCACGCCAGCTGGCCCGCGGGTTTGGTGATTGGCAGCGCCCTCGGCTGGGTCCTGGACGACAAGATGAAGCTCAGCTGGCAAATCCAGCTCGCCCTCTACCTCATCCCAACCGTTGTCTACGGGCTGATGTTCCTCGGACAGCACATGCCCAAGTCCGAGGCCTCCGCCAAGGGGCTTTCACTGGGCGATATGTTCAAAGACGTCGGAATTCTCGGAGCTCTGGTCATTTGCTACCTGGTGGCTCTGTTCGGTCAGAGCGCGTTGGGGCTCTCCCCGGCCATAGCCTATGCCATCGGGGGAGTGCTGCTCATCGCAGTGGCTCTGATGACCAAATTCTCCCTGGGCTCCATGCTCCTCTTCGTCCTGTTCATTGCCCACGCCCTGGTCGGAGCCGTCGAGCTGGGAACGGATGGATGGATCCAAAACATCACGGGCAACCTTTTCTCGTCCGAGCAAGGCAAGTATCTCTTCATGTGGACCTCTGCCATCATGTTCGGCCTGAGGTTCTGCGCCGATTTCATCGAAAAGCGCATGGGAATCTCCCCAGTGGGCATCCTGCTGCTCTGCGCGGTCCTCGGATGTGTGGGTCTCTATCTGGCCAGCACCATGCAAACATTCACCATGGCGTTTTTCGCATTGGGCATCTATGCCATCGGCAAGACTTTCTTCTGGCCTACGATGCTGGCGGTGGCCTCCGACCGCTTCCCGCGCACCGGCGCGATTGCGATCAGCATCATGGGCGGTATCGGAATGATGTCAGCAGGTCTCATCGGCTCACCCGGACTGGGTTATGCCAAGGATCGCTTTGCCACGGAAGCGCTGGCTCAGTCCAATCCTGCGGCGCTCGCCGAATACAAGACCCCGAAACAAAGTACATTCCTTTTCTTCAGCCCCTCTGATGCACTCGACGGCACCAAGCTCGCCGAGGCCCAGAAAGTGGAGGCTTCGGCTAGAACCCCGAACCAGGCAGCCGTCGTGGCTGCAAGCATCACGGGCGATCGAAACACCTTGAAGGCGGATGCCTTTATTCCTCTGGCGATGGCCATCATCTACCTGGCTCTGCTTATATATTTCAAGAGCATCGGCGGATATAAGCCGGTTCAGATCGAAGGCGGCTCCTCAGGGGGCCACTAAGCGCCTCGGAGCATCCCCTCGGAATGGGGCTGTGACCGAAGCGCAACGACGCTCCAGGATTCAACACGGCGGCCTGCAAAGGCCGCCGTTTTTCTTTTTTAGCCTGGAAACGGGAATGCGCCCCATCTCCTCCACAAAGAGGCGAAGCCGGCTCCAATGTGCTGCCCCATGATTCGCCAGGCTCAGCCCTGGCGTCTATCCCGTGTTTCAGGACCTTTCGCAAAGCGTGCGGCAACAACCAACCCTAGAGCGGCAACAACCAACCCTAGAGCGGCAACAACCAACCCTAGAGCGGCAAGCACCAATCCCCCGATTACATCGACAAAATAGTGGAACCGAAGCAGCACTGTTGAGAACCACAGCAGCACGCATGGCAAAAAAACGATCCAGAACCGGGGGCGCGCGTGCCACCAGTCGAACACCAGCAAGTACAGCGACACCGCCACATGGAGGCTCGGAAAAACATCCACGCCATTGCTGCCCGCGTTCACCAAATCGAGCGTCAGCGGCAGGACCCCGATGCCCGATAACGGCACATCGAAGACCATCCAGCGATGCGGCCCACCTGCAGGCAACAGCGTGTAAGACAGAAATCCCACGCCGTAGATCGACAACATCCCGACGATGCACTGACGAAAGCGCGGCAGATCCCGCACGCAATAGAGGCCCGGCACGACGACGAGCTGGATGAAGAAGAACAAGTAACCGAGCATCAGCACATATTTCAACCAGGGCCGGCTCCAGGTCTGGTAACTAACGGCGGGCGTTGTCCCGAGCAGCACGTTGTCCCAGTCGAGCAGCAAGCCGTCGAACCGGTTGGCCGTCAGCAACGGCACAGCGGAACCCAGCGCGCAGAATGTCACGCCCATCACTGCCGGGAACGCGAGCAGACGCACGCGCCAGCGCAATCCGTTCGGCGACCGATGAGCCCACGCTCACGCGCCGACCAGCGCAAGGATGCAGCCGAGAAAGAGCAGGCTGTGGGGATCAGCGAGGCCCGCCTCGGCCGCCAGCCGGGTCCAGGTGATGACCAGGAAGGCGCCGAAGCTCCACTCATGCGGAAGCACGCGAAACCGTGCGGCAATGTCCCCTGCCCCGCTCGCTGAAGCGCCAGCAGCATCAAAGCACGGTTCGGATTTTGAATCAGCATTCACGATCGACTCGACAGAAAAGAGGCCGCGTTCTGCCAGCAATCCATCCCGGCAGCAAGCCCGCACTCCCCCTGGCAATTGCCAATTGCCAATTGAAGGGCCTCACCTCGGCCTCCAGCCTGATCCCCTGCTCTCCCCGCATTCCGGAACACGGTTGCCCGAGTTCATGGCTCAGGGGTTCCCCAACGGGGTGAGGAAGATCGGACGTTTCCCCGAGGCACAACCGCGTTGCGGTTGGGACTTGTGGCGATGGTTTACCCAGGGTAGGTCCTTGTGCCTCCGATCAACCCTGGGCTGGATGACACAACGCTGTTGGCGTTGAAACGCGT
>VHDG01000540.1 GCA_016871475.1 Verrucomicrobiota bacterium | reverse complement strand
CTCCGAACTTCCGCGGATGGAGTTGACGAAGTCCCTTTGCTCGTCGGAAAGCAGCGACTGGGCCAGTAGTTGGGAGAATCCCAACACACCGTTCATCGGCGTGCGGATCTCGTGGCTCATCATTGCGAGAAAGTCGCTCTTCGCGCGGTTGGCGGCCTCGGCGATCTCCTTCGATTCCTGAAGCGCCTCCTCCGCCTCCTTGCGAATTACGAACTGGCCGATGAGCACGCCAATGCTGTTGAGCGTTTCCAGCAGCTTGTGGTCGGGCTCCTCAATTCTCGAAGTGAAAAAATTCAGAACGCCCCACACCTCACCCTCGGTGATGATAGGAACGGCCAGCCCGGTGTGCAGCCCGGCAGCGGCAGCGTGCGCGGTGCGCAGGAAGTTGGAGTCCTCAATGACATTGGGCACCCACTGGCTGCTTTTTGTTGACCAAGCACGGCCCGGAAGTCCCACACCGGCCTTGAAGTTGATCGTCCGGCTGTGGTTGACGAAATCGCTCACTTCCGCAGCCGTCTGCTGCCAGCTTGCCTCATACCGGAGCACCTCAGCCTCGCGATCCCTGCGCCAAGCATCGCCTACCGTCCAGTTGAGGGTCGAACAGATCACTTCCAATGCCGCCGCCAGCGCTTCATGCACCGTCGGCACTCCGGTCAGTAGATTTGAAACCGAATACTGCAGGGTGCGCCGTTGATCCGCGAGACGGCGCTCGGTGATGTCGGACTCGACGGCCATAAAGTTCTGGATATTTCCGCTTTCGTCATACATCGGCTGGATCTCCACCGACAGCCAGTAGCGGCGGCCGTCCTTCGAGTAGTTGAGCACTTCCGTTTGGAAGCCCTCGCCACGGCGTAGGTGCTCGCGCATAAACTGTACCGTGGCGGGATCGGTATCGGGACCCTGCAGCAGGCTGCCCGGCGTCTTGCCGCGAGCCTCTTCGAGCGTCCAACCGGTGAGCCGGGTGAAGCCGTCGTTTGCCCACTCGATCCGGCCCAGGGTGTCGCTGATGATCACGGCGTTGTCCGTGCGGGATGCCACCAGCGCCAGCTTGCGGGCTTCGGCGCGCTGCTCCTGCAAGAGCGCGCGCTGCTGGGTGAGTTTTTTGTTGAGTTGCTTTAGGTCGTCGATGGTCATCCGGTGCATTTGCACGACCTGCAGCATGTCCATCGTCTGGTCATGCACCGCGAAGTCAGCGAGCGTGAGTCCCAGCCTCTCGATCTCATCAGGGTCGGCAATCCACGGACTGGCGAGCATCAGGTATCCAGCATCATCATCCAATTCAAGGATCTGGCCGCGCAGCATCATCCCGTTGGGGATGGCCTCGAACAGGAACAGCAGCGATCCGTCCTGGTGAAAAAGAGCGTGACCCATCTCGCTAACCGGGCGCCGCAGTCGGAAAAGATCGTGAATCGAAGTCCCGGCCTTCGCTCCGGGCAAGGCCTTGGCCAGGCTCCGGCCGGTGGAGCACAGACGAAGCTCCCGGTCCCAATGGAGATGGAATGGGAACGTCGCGTCTAACATCCCCGCGGGCAATGCGGGCCCGGATGGGGCTGGAGGTGCGGGCGTCATGCTCAGGAGTTCCAACGGACGGCAAACACGTCGTGAGCGGCCCCCTCTTCCTTGCGGGCGATCACCTCCGAGGTGCAGGGCGTGTGATAGTATTTACCAAGTCCCTGAAGCAGCCCGGTGACGAATGCGGTGAGACCCGGCCGATGCGTATGGTAATGGAGGTGCAGGCCATCTTCCGTGACATCGGTGCACTCGAAACGCGGTGGCTGAAGGTGCGGGTAGATCATCGCCACCCGGCTGTGGAAGTTCGGCAGGTTCACGAGGAAGTCACGCAGCGTGTCGCCGCCCGCCTTCATCATCGGCCCGTAGCTCTTGGCTGCGGTTTGCAGCACCCAGTGTTCGCCGAAGGCGATCAGGATCTGCTCGGCCGGGATGCCGAGTACCTCGACCGCCGCCCCCACCAGCTTGTAGGTGATCTCATCCGGGTATCCGTCGTTGCTGATGAAGACGTCCACATCGACACCGGCCTTGGTCTTGATGAGTTCCCATTTTTCCTCGCCGAAATTGGAGACAACGAGTTCCTCCACTGCTTTGTTTACGAGTCCGTACATGTTTTTATTTAATTATGGTTAAGAGGGATGCTGTTGAAAGGAGAAAATCCGCGGAAGATCAGGGGAAAACGGGGTCATGAGAAGCCTCGAGCCCATCGAGGTCGGCGGCGGCCGGATTGCGTGAAATCACCTTGCACACTCCGGCCTTGAGCACAGCCGCATGGGTGGATTCGTCGATCCCTGAGTCGATCGCCACATGGCAGGCGGCAGGCAGCGATGCCGTCACCCGGCTTGCATATTCCGCGGCCGCTCCAGCGGGGACTGCGGCGAGGTCGAATATCACGCAGCCGCCGCCGGGCAGGCGGGCGGCCCCTTCCAAGTTATCCGCCGTCTGCACTTGCCAGCCGCGTTTCTCTAGCAGGCGTGAGAGGATTCCGCGCTGCAGGCGGTCACCTGTGATCAGGATGGCACGGAGCGTCTCGGCTGGTGCCGCTTCCCCTGGGAGCAGGAAACCGAAGGCGCTGCCCTTGCCGGGTTCGGATTCTACCTCAAGAACGGTGTTCATTCCGCGGCAGAGCCTCTGGCATAAAGCCAGACCCAGACCGGCGCCTTCGTGGCGGCGGTTTGCCGAGGCATCCAATTGGACGAACGGCTGCAACACCTTACCCTGCTGATCCGCCGCAATACCGATCCCCGTATCCGAGACCCTGAAGCGGAGTAACTGCCGCCCGTCCGCATCCGCCGCGGGCTCCACCCGCAGCCTGACCTCGCCACGCGATGTGAACTTCACCGCATTGGAAACGAGGTGGCTGAGGATTCTTACTAGGCTCCGGGAGTTCGTTTGCCAACGGGCTGGCACCGTCGGATGGAAATCCATTTCGAGAACGAGCCCTTTGCGTGCCGCTTCGCCGCGGAAGGCCGCGATGATGCCGGTGCCCAACGCCCGCAGATCCACGGGCTCGTGTTTCAAGCCTCCGGTTTCCCCGCCGGAGTAATCGAGCACATCATCCATCATCGCAAGCAGGCTGCCCGAGGATTGGATGATCGTTTCCACATGTTCCGCCTGAACCCCATCGAGCCTGGTTCCACGCAGCAGTTCGGTCGAACCAACGATCGCGTTCATCGGAGTGCGGAACTCGTGGCTCATCGTCGCGAGGAAGCGGTTCTTCGCTCTTTCACCGGCCATGGCTTGTTCCATCGCATGACTCAGGCTGTCCACCGACCTTATCAGGCGTTTTTCGTAAAATGCAGCGGCCACACCCACACACGTTGCCAGAATCAAACCCATCGCTCCGGCCATCTGGCTGTCGCGCCGGACGCTGAAAAGACTCTCGTCGTGAAACGCCAGATCCATGTCCACCCCGGCGGCGGCCACCAGCGAGCCGTCTTCGCCGAAAACCGGCGCATAGGCGCTCAGGAAAGTGCCCCAGCGGTCGGTATAAGGCTCCATCATCACGCTGACACCGCCGCCGCGCAGGGTGCCAAGTAATTCCCGAGGGGCATCTTCGTAATGCTCCATGAGGTGCGACTTGTCATCCACACCATCCCCATCCGC
>VHDG01000539.1 GCA_016871475.1 Verrucomicrobiota bacterium | reverse complement strand
CGATCACGCGTCCCATATTGAAACACATGCCCTGTCCCGTGGCTCGCATCCTTGCCGGAAACAACTCTGGAAAGTAGAGAGGGAACCATCCGTAGAAGGAGGCCGTGACAAACCCGGCTGCTGCGATCATCCAAAGCATGGATGCTCCATACTCCTGGGGGGATCGAAACAGCCAGCCGCAGACGAGCAGCGAGGCTGCACAGATCATGAAATAACCCCAACGCCGGCTCACGGGCCCCAGGAGTATCGGGATCAGCAGGCTTCCGAACACGGCGCCCAGCGAGGAGGTCATTTGTGCGCTGGCTTTGGCTGTGGGCATGGTACCTCCGGTCAACTGATCCACCCACAAGGGAATCCATTGAACGGATCCCCAGGTGCCGATCAATGCCACGGAGGCCAGGGCTACGCCGATCAAGGTTCTGCCGAGGAAGGGGCTCTGAAGCAGTTCCTTGAAAGGCTCGGCCTTTTTGTCCTTCACGGATTCGCGCCACTGTTCGGACTCCGGAACAAACAGACGGACCAGCAGGGTCAGGACCGCGGGGGCGGCTCCAACAAGGAACATCCAGCGCCAAGAGGTGGGGGTGACCTTGACGTAGAAAGCGATCACGCCGACCAGGACCATGCCCAGGTTGGCGGCGGCGCCGATCATCCCGGCCAGCCAGGGTCGATGTTTCTCAGGCCACACTTCCATCACGAGCGCGACTCCCAGCGCCCATTCTCCACCCATGCCCAGAGCCGCAATGAATCGGAAAACCGCCAGATGCCATGGGGCTTCGGCAAAGTAGCCAGCTCCGCTAAACAAGCTGTAGCAGAGGATGCTCAGCGACATGGCTCGAACGCGTCCGATGCGATCACCCAGCCAGCCGAACAAAGCGCCGCCCACCGCCGCGCCGACCAGGAACACTGCGGTGATGATGCCCATCCATTCACCGATGAGCTGATCCGGCGGATTTCCGAGCAACCCTTTCAAGGCAGGCCTGGCGACCACGGGAAAAAGCCCGATCTCGAAACCGTCGAACAGCCAGCCCAGGAACGCCGCGACGAGCACGAGCCAGTGATCTTTTTTTGATTTTGGAGCGGAGGAGCTGGCATGTGAAGGCATGGATATGTTCGGTTTGAGGCTGAGTTTCAGGCCTCGTTATACCGTTCGCCGCCCCGAAAGCCAAGTGTGTTGTACACCCGGGCTGACTTGCATCGAAGACCAAGTCCAGGGCGGCTCATCTGCGGATGACGCGGCCGGGGAGATGATTTTTTACCCGTGGGTTGGGGCGGAGCTCATGGCTTATAAACCACTCCGAGACGGTCGAAAATCTTCGATTGCAACTCCGCCACATTCACGGGCCCGTTGTGTCTCCAGAGTATCCTGCCATCCGTGTCCACCAGCACGGTGTGAGGAATCCCGCCGGGCCAGTCGGGATCGAGCACTTTCATCAGCTCCTCCGTGTTCCCACCCGTGAACACATAGCTGTTGCTCTTGCGGCCCTCCGCGGCCACGGATTTCTTCAATCGATCCGACAGTCCTGCGGCGTTCCTTTCGAGGAACGCCTTGACCTTTCCGGCATCCTTCCACGCGTCGGTGCTGATGTTGATGAATTCAAAGTTCCGCATGTCGAATCTCCGCGAAGTCGCGACGAGGTCAGGAAACTCGGTCACGCAGGGCACGCACCACGTCGCCCAGACATTGAACAGCCGTATGTTCGCCGTGCCGCCTTTTCGCAGCTTTTCAATTCCGGAGGCATCGATTTGTTCCACGTCCACCGGGGTGCGATCCCATTTCTCGGTGCGCGTCGCGATGCCAGCCTGCTTGCTCCGCCACTTGGTGGAACATCCATGGGGCCTGGTCACTGCCACGGGCACCTCGCGACCAGCGAGGAGCGCTTCGACCGCGTTCCGGGCATCCGGCGACTTCACCGTCGAGGCATCCTCGTAATGGGAGTCGTCAAACCGGCCCTTGTAGCGAAGCTTCCGCTCTGCATCGAACAGGAACACGTGGGGCGTGGCCAGGCATCCGTAGGCTTTGGCGGTCGCCTGTGTCTCGCCGTCGTACAGATAGGGAAAGTCGAACTTCTGGTCTGCTGCATACCGTTTCATGTCCTCGAATCCATCGTTGTACTTGGAATAGCCCAGTTCATCGATGCTCAGCCCGTCGGGGTGGTTCGGATTGATCGCCACGAACTCGAGTCCCCGGCTCCGCGTCTCCTGCAGGAGACGCTTCAGCCGGAGCTCGGCGCCGTGTGAGGTGGGGCAATGGTTGGATGTGAAGAACACCATGAGCAGCTTGCCCTTCCGGTAGTCCGCAAGCCGGTGCGTTTTTCCATCGATGCCGGGCAAGGCGAAGTCGGGGGCAGGATCCCCGATTTTCAGCTCACGCAAACCTTCCTCCGCAGCGAGCGGAAGCCAGAATGCAAACAGGAACGCCAGGGTCAGTCGAAGTGCGGATGTATTCATGAGCGGGATGTGTTGATGAGCGTTCGCACTGTCCTCCGTACCTCCCAGAGCGTCAAGCATGCCGCATCAGCGGGAGGCGTCGACGGGCAGAATTCCGTTTCCTGAAACATCAACCTGTGCTTAAGCTCCGCCCCATGAAGCCCGGCCTTGTTCCAATCGGAGCCCCACTGCGTCTCCTGGGAGTTCTCAGCCTGTTCCTCACAATGACAGCCTCCTTCGTTTCTGCCGCCGACACTTTCTTGACCCTGAATCTTCGCTCCCAATCCCCCGGGACTTCAGCCGTCAAGGAAACGAAGGCCCGGTGGAGGGCGGATAAGACGGCGCTCATCGTCTGCGATATGTGGGACGACCATTGGTGCAAGTCCGCCGCCCGTCGCGTCGCCGAAATGGCAGGGCCGTTGAACGAGGTGATCAAACAGGCCCGAGCTCGGGGCGTATTCATCATTCATGCTCCCAGCAGTGTAACCTCCTTCTATAAGGACACTCCCCAGCGTCGGCTCGCCCAGGGGGCAAAGTTCTCAAAAACTCCCGTTCCAGTATCGACTTCGCCACGGTGGGGAACAGCGTGGTGCTGGACAGATGCGAAGCATGAGGGCGTGTTGCCCATTGATGACTCCGATATGGGGTGCTCCTGCGCAGGGAACAAGTGCACTATTCGTGAGGCGTGGACGCGCCAGATTGAGGGCATCGTGATGGTGGAGGGCGATGCATTGACGGATGACGGACAGGAGACATGGAACCTCCTGGCCGAACGGGGAATTGAGAACGTCATTCTGTGTGGGGTGCATCTGAACATGTGTGTGCTGGGGCGTCCTTTTGCGATCCGCCAACAAGTTTATCTGGGCAAGAAAGTGGCTTTGATGCGCGACATGACAGACACAATGTACAACCCGGAACGTCCGCCGGGGGTTGACCACTTCACGGGAACGGATCTGGTGGTTGGGCACGTTGAAAAGTATTGGTGTCCAAGTTTCACCAGCACCGACATCACCGGCCAGCCCGCCTTCCGATTTGCTGAAGATAAACGTACCGCAGTCCGGAACAGCCGTCGCCGATGATCCAGAGCCTGGCAACTCTCATTCTGCCGGGAAACGCTGGCGTCCCACCGGCCTCTGGATTGCTCATTGCCTCACGCCGGCGGCACGCCAGCGTTCCCACGGCTATTGATCCTCAACGTGGTGATCCCTGTCTC
>VHDG01000538.1 GCA_016871475.1 Verrucomicrobiota bacterium | reverse complement strand
CCGTATCTTCAACGTTCCCTTTCCGTATTCCCGCTTCTGACCTTTTTCCACGCGGCCGCCCAGAAACTGGGCCAGGAGCTGCAGGCCATAGCATATCCCGAGCATCGGGACTCCCAACTGGAAGATCCTTTTGTCCGGCAAAGGCGCGTCCTCCGAGTACACGCTGCAAGGTCCACCACTCAAAATGATACCCTTGGGAGCGAGCTCGGCGATTCGCTGCGCCGGAGTATTGTGTGGCAGAATGACGGAATACACGCTGCACTCTCGAATACGCCGGGCGATGACCTGCGTGTATTGAGAACCAAAATCAAGAATCACGATCTGCTCGTTCATGAAATCAAAGGTGAATCAGTTGAAACTCCACTGGGTGGTGGGTGGGTGAAAGGAAAACGCTGGAGCCGGGGTTGTTCTTAAGGTTGTGCGCGAGCCCTCTTCCTGGCTTCTCACCACCGATCGAACACGATCAGATAATTTAAGATCTTGCTGGTGAGCTTCTTCCCCTCAATCCCAACCACAAGATCGAGCGCTTTGTCGTCAGAAGTCGGCAGGCTCAATTTGTAACCCCCACCCTCAACAGCCTCCCATGAGCCCTCCCTCCGGGTCATGGAACCGTCCGCCGCAGGCCGTCGCACGATCAGCTTCTTGTCGATCGTCGCCAGCATCATCGCACCTTCGATCTGCGAGGAAATAAGCGCTCGCATGCGGTTGACCTCAATGCCCGTCATGCGGCGTGCCCGCTTGTTCTCGTTGATCGTGCCGAACATGTTGAGGTCCCAGCGACCCAGGATCTTTTCCGCGTCATACTTCGGCGACTTCTGATCCCGGACATAGGTTTGAATGTCGGTCAGATCATTTCCCAGAAGCTCCAAGGCCTGATTCAAGAAACTCGGACTTGTGACAATAGGCCCCAGCCGGGCATGGCTCATGATATCTGACAGCGTGGGGCTTCCCATGATGAACTGCTGAGCCTGAACATCCGAAGCCAGCGTCTGGATGTCGCTGCGCTCGGCCATCGGAATCAAAGGCGGATACGTGGCGAGTGCGCTCTGCACCAGGGGTTGATGGAACCATTCGGCGGCAAGGTCCACGGTGTCGTAATAAATGGGTTTGGAAGGAATGTAAGGCGCGACCACCTTGCTCCAACCGGTGGCTTTGCAGGAGAGAGCCAGGCTGTTGACTCCCTTTTGCCACCAGGTGTCCTGTGCTCCCCGGGAGAAAGCGACGGTGCCATACCCGAGACCAGCGGCCCCGATGCCTAGAAACACAACGTAAAGGGTGCCATTCAGCACGCCTACGCATGGACCTACGCGTTGGTTCATCCGCTCGAAGAGCAGCCGCTGTGTGTCGGTGGCCTTGTACTTAAAGAAGTTCTCCATGGGCGCCTTGGTTGCATGAGCCACCGACTTGGCGATGATCTGGATGACAACGGAAACAACGACAGGCGCGAGCAACGCGATGATGAAAGGATGCGCAAGCCCGACGGAGGGAAGGATCTTGGCGGTAAGATCCGAGAGGGGTTTGAGTAGGAACAGGGCCAGGATCAACCCAACCGATGTGATGGCGCATCGGACAGCGCCGACGTACCAACCGACCACACCGCAACCCAAAACCAACAATAGGGCCAATGTCCAAAGAAGCATGGGGCGCAAACTAACCGGAGACCCCGTCGCCTCGCACGACAAAAATCAACGCTCCACCACCGCTTTCTCCGGCGTGAACTGAAGCAGCCCCCGGCGAGAACCCGCCTCCATCTGCACGGTGTACGAGACCCCTGGGGCAAGAGCCTCGGGCTGGGCGTCCTCCACCACCTGACGCATGCCCGGGGGAGCGATCCCATACACGACAAGCTTCAGCGGGGGAGAATTCGTGTAAGCGATCACATGCCAGACAGGCGACGGGTTTTTTTGAGTATTCAAGTCGTCACTTTTCCACACCTTGATGGCCGTCAACTCAGCTTTGCGGGGAATCCCGAAAACCATCGGATATACGGGAGTGGTCTCGATGCCCTTCTTAGGATCCAGCCGCTGGGCGATCTTCCGCGGATGCCCCACGATCTCGAGGGGCTCCTCTCGGAACCAATCGGCAAAGAAAGTGCCATAGCACGCCAACAAGGCTGCCAGCAACCCAAGCATCACCCACGATCGCTTGTCCATGCATGCATCAGACGCTGAGTCTTCTCGAAGGTTGCACAGGATTTCTGTGGCCGCCGTTAAACACCCGCACCAGAACATTCACACCCCAATCCCCCGGTTCGTTGTCCATTCTTCAGGATGCCCGGGCTACGCCCGTTTACCCACGCACGGAGTGTCAAACGAGCCGATGAGGCGCAATGATTGGCGACGAGGAAAATCCAGCCCTTGATTTCGGGTTGGGCATTCCTAGACTGTGCAACCTTATGAGCTTTCTACAGAAGCTGAAATTCAACGCCGATGGCTTGATCCCGGCCATCGTGCAGGAGCGGTCCACCGGCCGAGTCCTCATGATGGCCTGGATGAACGAAGCCTCGCTCCAAACCACCATGGCCACCGGCAAAACCCACTTTTGGAGCCGGTCACGTAAGAAATTCTGGATGAAGGGCGAATCCAGCGGCCATGTGCAGGTGGTCAAGGATATCTCCTTCGACTGCGACGGCGACACGTTGCTGATCCAAGTGGAACAGACCGGCGCCGCATGCCACGAAGGTTATCAATCCTGCTTCTTTACATCCATCGGTGCCTCAGGTGCTGACATGACGATTACCGAACCCCGCCTGCAAGACCCTGACGCCATTTACGGCAAGAAGTGAGCGTTCCCCACACCCCTTATCCCAGCTCAAATGCAATCTCCCACCTTGGAGGAATTCCAAAAACTGGCTGCCTCCGCCAACCTCATCCCGGTTTTCCGGAAACTCCTCGCAGACTTCGAGACCCCGCTGTCCGCCTACAGCAAAATCCGGGGCCAGGGCGACTCCTTCCTTTTCGAATCCGTGGAAGGCGGGGAACACGTGGGCCGCTACTCGTTCCTCGGCTGCAACCCCCGCGCCATCATCCGACAGGTCGGATCGCGCGTCCATCTGATGGAGAACGGACGGGTGAAGAAATCCTGGGATGTCCGGCCGGATGCCCCTTCAGGTGACCCCTCCGCCGTGAAAGATGGCCTCGCAGTCATCGAACAGGTTCTCGGCGATTATCGACCCGCTTCCATCCCCGGTCTGCCACGGTTCACGGGAGGGGCGGTCGGATTCATCGGCTACGAGTTCATCCACGACGTGGAGCCTGTGGTCCCCAAACCACCCCTGGATGAGCTGGGAACGCCGGTCATGTACTTCCTGGTGGCTGATGAGCTCCTCATCTTCGACCGCCTCAGCCAAACCATCACCGTCGTCGTGAACGCCACGATCCAGCCCGGACAATCGACCGCTGAAGCCTACGAAGACGCAGTGAGTGAGATCGAACGTCTGATCTCGCTGCTCGAGCAACCTACGCGGGTTCAGCCCGTCGCCGTGCCCACCGAATCCACGGACCCTGAGGTGGTTTCAAATCAAACCCCGGAGGTCTTTCACGCGAATGTGCTGAAGGCGAAGGAATACATCCACGCCGGCGATATTTTCCAGGTGGTGGGCTCTCAAAGGTTCACCACCCCGTTCACCGCCCAACCGATGGACCTCTACCGGGCC
>VHDG01000537.1 GCA_016871475.1 Verrucomicrobiota bacterium | reverse complement strand
CTCCTTCGTCTGGCTAGTCCGGATTTGAAAAGCCGGGGGGGGGTGCATGCGGTTTTCCCTGACGCAGAACGCTTTTTGTCTTGGGCCGGGGAGGCTGCTGCGTAGAGTTACGCCCGTGATTGATACGGCTGCCAAGCTGGACGAGTGGCTGCCTTCGCTGCGGGCGGCCTCCTGGGCCGCAATAGACACGGAGGCAGACAGCCTCCATGCATACCCCGAAAAACTCTGCCTGCTGCAGGTCAGCATCGACTCCGGGAACGTGCTGATCGACCCCCTGGCGGGTCTGGATCTGTCCCTGGTCCTGGAGGAGTTCAAGAAGCACGAGCTCATCCTCCATGGGAGCGACTACGATCTGCGCATGCTTCGGAAGTCGGTGGACTTTATCCCGGTCCGTGTGTTCGACACCATGCTCGCCGCCCGCTTGTTGGGAATCCGCGAGTTTGGACTCACCAACCTGGTGTCCAGATTCCTGGACATCCAGCTGGAGAAAGGCCCGCAAAAGGCAAACTGGGGCCGACGTCCCCTGACGCAGAGGATGGAGGCTTACGCCGTCAACGACACAGCGCATCTCCGCAAGCTGTCCGAAATCCTTCGCCAGCAGCTGAAGGAAAAAGGCCGCCTCGAATGGCACTCCCAAATGTGCGACCGCCTCATCGCCGAAAACTCCCACGTCCCGCCCCCTGACCCCGACCAGGTCTGGAGAATCAAGGGCAGCCGTCATCTGCCACCCAGAGCCCTCGCTGTCCTGCGGGAGGTCTGGCGTTGGCGCGAGGAAGAAGCCGTCGCAGCCAACCGCCCTCCCTATTTCATCCTGTCCCCCGATGCCCTCATCAACATCGCAGCCGTCGCGATGGATTCTTCGAAGGCGATTGAGCCGATGATCCCTCGCCACCTGACCAATCGCCGACGCCGGGGATTGATGGACGCCGTCCACCGTGGACGCGGTGCCACCCCACTGCCCTCCATCATCCGGGTGCGCGGCACGCCTCCCGACGAGGCCAGCAAAGCCCGGTTCGTCGAACTCGAGGCACGACGCAATCGCAGCGCAAAAGCGCTGGAGATTGACGAAACCCTGATTGCCAGCCGCGCGACCCTTGCCGCCATCTCCATTCATGGGGAAAGGGCAGTGCGCGAAATGATGCCGTGGCAGCGAAAGCTCATCGGCTTCGAATCAGTCACCTAGAACCCACCTCATAAAGACGGAGAGGGTGCGTTGCGGGGGACTAACGGCGGCGACAACGCGCGAGGAGGGGAAATATCCGTGAGCATCCTCGACCAACCAGCAACGCGGGGTGCGCCGAATCCCTGAGCGAAGGAGCGCGAAAAATCCGGGCTCGGGACCGCGCAGGCGGTCAGCTGGCCTGGAGTTCGGGCGTGTACCGGATCCACCGGGCGGTGGGTGAGGAGACACGGTGTTCCACCCGACGATCAGGGCTCGCTGATGTGTAGATGGAATAACTGAAGGGACCCGAGGAGTAATGGCCCGCCGCCAGCCGCCGAATCCGATGTTGCAGAATCAGGGCCAGGCGCAGTTTCTGGGCCCAGGTCGGTGCGCGCTTCGCCATCTCAGCCTTCTCGCGAATCGCATTCGGGCGCAAGTTCATGTTCTCCCCCGTATCCGTAAACGCCGAGGTCAGAAAATTCATGAGCCCCATCCGAACCCCTTGATCCACCAACCGACACACCCAGTCAGCGTCCCCCACATCCTTCAAATCAGCGTTGAAATACAGTCCGCGCTTCTCCAGGAGGCTGCGGCGAAGAAACGTCGCACACGTGAGGATAGCCAGATTGTTGCTCACCATGGAGTGCGCACGGTGCGGAACAAGGGCCTGCCGGTGGCACAGGTATCCACCCTTGGGATCGACGACCACGGCGTCAGCAAAGGCGACTTCGACCTCCGGATTGCGATCGAAATAGTCGAGCACGGCCTTCAACGCCCCGGGCAGATACTGCTCGTCGCAGTTCAGGTAGGCCACGATCTCACCCCGGGCCTTCTGGTATCCACGGTTCACGGCATCGTACATGCCACGATCCTTTTCAATGAAGGCCTTGATGCCGGGCTGGGTGGACAGCCACTCCCCCGTGCCGTCAGGCGAACAGCTGTCCTGCACGATATGCTCCAGTTCGACGCCCTGATCGGCGATGGAAGGGGCGCAGAGCTTCAGCCACGACAGGCTTTTGAAGCTGGGTGTGATGATCGAGATCCGCATGGCAGACTCCGCCCCAGCTACTCCTTGTACCGACCCGCCTTCATCTCATCGTGGATCCAGGCATAGGTCTTCTCGAGACCCACGCGAAGCTTGGTGTCGGGCGCCCAGCCAAAGCATTTCTTGATGAGCTCGTTGTCGCTGTTCCGGCCGTTCACGCCCTTCGGCGCATCCAGCTTGTAACGTCGATGCAACTTGATCCCTGCGATGCTCTCGACAATGTCGACGAGCTGATTGATGGACACCTGCTCATCGCTGCCGAGATTCAGAGGCTCGAGCACATCGCCGTTCAGGATGAGCTGGATCCCTTTCAGACAGTCATCGATATACATGAAGCTCCGGGTCTGCTCTCCATTGCCCCAGATCTCAATCTCATGTTTCCCGGAGTTCTTGGCTTCGAGGACTTTTCGGCAAATGGCAGCGGGAGCCTTTTCACGTCCACCAAACCAGGTCCCATTCGGACCATAAACGTTGTGGAATCGGGCAACGCGGGTGACGATTCCAAAATCCTCGCGGAAGTGGCGGCACATGCGTTCGCTGAAGAGCTTCTCCCATCCGTATCCATCCTCGGGCATCGCGGGATAGGCATCGCTCTCGCGCAAACCTGTGATCTTGGGATCCCGCTGTTTATCGGCTGCATACACGCAGGCAGACGAGGCGTAGAAAAACCGCTTGGCTCCATGCTTCCTGGCCGCCATCAGCAGATGGGTGTTGATGAGTACCGAGAGCATGCACAGCGCGCGATTGTTCTCGATGAAACCCATGCCGCCCATATCCGCCGCCAGGTTGTAAACGATGCCGCCTCCCTCGAGCGCCTTCTCACAGGCCTCCTTCCCCTGAAGATCAAGCTGGACGTTCTCCACATCGGGAAAGGATTGATACCAATGGGAGACAGGCTTCAAGTCCACGGAGCGAATCTTCTTCACCCCTTGAGCTCGGAGTTCAGCCACGAGGTGGCCCCCGATGAAGCCACCACCACCACAAACCACTACGCAGTCTTGACTCATAACAATGCTAGGAAAGGCCAGTAAAACGCGCGACAACGTCGCAGACACTCGCTGGCATGTCTAGGGTGAAACCCTAAGTTTTTCTGCAAAAAACGTTGAACGTCAGCTGTCTATATTGAATCCAATCGCAGAACATCTGCCCCAATCCAGGACATCCGTCCCCCTTCCCTCGTAATCGTAATCGGTTCTTGGTTCTTGGTTCTTGGTTCAGGTGTCTCCGATTACGATTACGATTACGATTAGGGGGGACAGCCGCACTGGGAGGATGTGAGATGCGTGTGCGGATTGATAGGCTCTGATTTTTTGGATGCTGGACTGGGGGCGAGTTCGATAAGGTCCATCGCCATGAACATTCTCCCGCCCTGGGCCAACACTCCTGGTATTCGTGCTTCGCATCCCTCTGTTGTTTGGAAATGGATCTCGACGCTTTTTGTTCTGCTTGGACTTTT
>VHDG01000536.1 GCA_016871475.1 Verrucomicrobiota bacterium | reverse complement strand
GAATTACAATCGGACGGTTTTCGCAGTGACCGCCGGGAACGCTTGTGAACGAGTCATACCCGCCGCGTTTTCTTCCGCCAATCGCTTCAATGGACTATGCCCCTCAGGGCAGTTCTGGGACCTGGGGACAGGGGGGTGCTGGACATGTCCATCCGGTTACAGTCGAACAGTCTTCCCTGTCACAACAGCCTCCGCGTGCGAGCAGTTCATCCCTGCGGTGTTCTCATCCGCGACACGTTTCGACGGTCTGTGTCCAGCGGGACAGTTTTGGGATATTTTAACCGGCTTCTGCTGGAGCTGCCCCGGCGGCTACGCTCGCACGGTGTTTGCGGTCACCGGAGGCGCCGCGTGCGAGAAGGTGAATCCAGCGGTGTTCTCCGCAGCGACCCGTTTCGGGAAGTACGCCTGTCAGGACCGAGGGGTTGGATGGTTTCTTGATATAGGTCGGAATGAATGCTGGTCCTGCGAGGGATGGATCCGCAATTTGAACCCCGTCGATTCTGAAGCTGCTTGCACGGGACCTCAGCCCCTTTTCGGTGATTTGGCCATCGATCTGGCCCGGAACGGACTCTGGTTCAAACCTCAATCCGAACGCGTCCTCAGAAGAGGCGCACTCGCTCAGGCGGTTTTCTGGGGGGGACATCCGAAAAATGTTTTTGGAACCTTCTGGAATCGAAGAACGGATGCGCTGAGCAGTTTCATCGAGGTGCAGTATTGGACGGGCGACCGATGGGATACTGTTCGTACCGATGCCGACTGGGATACCCGATATCGATGGGCCCGCGTAGGGATCTCCGCCTCACAATCGATCGTGGACTGGGTGATTGGGGCTGATGCTCCGTTGGGCACATATCGATTGGTGCATCGCGGGTTAGCTCTGGGCACACAAGGTGTCATCGTAACCTACCAGGGCATTACGCCCACGTTCCAGGTCGTGCCCTGATGCGAACCCTCTTCTTCATTCTGCTCGGAGGCCTGTTGGGCTTGGGATGGGATAGGGGCTTTGCCCACCCTGGCCATGATGCGCAGAATGCTCCCGCTTCCACCGAGGCTACGGCGTTGGTGTTCGCTGATTTCCATTCGCCGGATTGTGCGTGGGTGAACGGACTATTGGACCAGCTCGCAGAGGCCAAGCATCTCAAACTCCAAAGGATCTTTAAACACGCTCCAGCGCATCCCGATGCCATGCCCGCTCACGAAGCCGCCCTGGCGGCGGGAGCCCAGGGGAAGTTCTTGGCTATGCACGATCTCCTGTTCAAGACTCCAAAGCCCGTCGGGAGCACACTCCTGAGCGCAGCACGTTCTCTGGGCTTGAACATGGAGCAGTTCGAGTCAGCCCTGGATGATCGGCAGTATCGCAATGTCGTCCTCAGGGATATCGCCGAAGCCCGGGCCCTCGGGGTTACCACAACCCCAACGGTGTATATCAACGGCACGCGTCTTGGGAGTTTGGCTGAACTGCAGGACCTCGTGCGGCGTGCTTCGATTCCGCCTCCCCCGAAGTGGGAGTCTTTGAAGAATGAAAACCCCGTGTTCGATCTCCTGGGATCTCCTGCCTCAGGTCCTGAGGACGCTCCAGTGACCTTGGTGGAGTTCACGGATTTTCGTTGTGGGTTCTGTCGGTTGCACTCCCAGACCCTTGATCAGCTCGCCCAGATCTATCCAGGACGGATCAGGCGTGTGTTCAAGCACTACCCGTTAAGCATGGAAGGCGCCGCCTTGCTGCCTCATGCGGGGTCCATGGTTGCGTTTGCTCAGGGGAATTTTTGGGGAATGCACCGGATCTTGATGGAGAGCCCGTTGGGTGAATCTGCCTCCGATCTTCCGGACCGCGCCAAGGCGCTCGGGTTGGCTCCGGATCCCTTTGTGACTCCAACCGCCGATCCGCAGGTGATGGCCGTGATTCGACGTGACCAGGCCGAGGGCGTTCAGTGGGGAATACGTGCGACTCCAACCACATTCCTGAACGGCCGGCGGTTGGTAGGACGCCAGCCCCTGGAGTATCTGGCAGCCTATGTTCAAGCCATTCTCGCCGAGAAAGGCATTACGAACTTAGGAGCTTTACGGCCAATGCCGGCTGGGATCGATAACTTGGGCGTCTCAGCACCGGTCGGGAACGGCTCCGTGGACAAAGACGCGGCTTGCGAAAGATCTTTGCCTCCCACCGGCGCGGGCAAGCAGGTGCCAGCTTCGAAAAACTGACCGTCACGTCGATCTCCTCTTGCGACTCACGTTGGATGAAACTGGAGGGCGCATCCAGAGATGGTCTTAAATCTCCGGGGTCGCATCTGAATCGGCTTTCCATCAGTGCAGGTTCCAGAGAGGGTCGCTCCCGTGAATCGACTCCTTAACGCACTGCTTTTCTCTTTCATCCTTTTCGTTGGCATCCCGCTTTTCTCCCAATCAGACGATGCCGATGCTCCTTTCATCCAACGCAAGGATGTTGTCTACGCCGATCTGCATGGAACCGGTCTCCTGCTGGATGTGTTCATCCCGAAGGAGAAGACCAATGGTCTCGGGATCGTCGATGTTGCCAGCGGGGCCTGGCATTCAGATCGAAACAAGATTCGTGATCATACCCTGGCTCGCATCTACCACATTCACTGCGCCAGGGGCTACACCGTCTTCGCTGTCCGCCCGGGATCCAAATCGAGATACACCCTGATGGAGATGGATTCTCATCTGAAAACAGCCATCCGCTGGATCAAGGCCCAGTCTTCCGCGTACAGCATCGATCCGGACCGGTTGGGACTCACGGGCGCTTCCGCCGGTGGCCATCTGGCCTTGATGACTGCGCTGAAAGTCGAGCCCGGCAAGCCTGACGCCAAACGACCTGAAGCTCGACACAGCACCGAGGTGCGGGCAGTCGGTGTGTTTTTTCCTCCTACCGATCTCGTCGATTGGGATCTCGGGAAAAAGGCCGACCCGGCCCTTGTCAAATCCCTGCTTTACCTGCCTGGAGTCAAAGGCCAGTCAGATGAGGACGTGTTGGGGCTGGCTCGAAAGTCATCGCCGCTTCATCAGGTGATGAGTGTCTCCACACCTTTTCTCATCTTCCATGGCGATGCGGATAAGGTCGTTCCTCTCTACCACTCCAATGCTTTCGTGGATGCGATGAAAAAGGCGGGCAACGCGGCGGAGCTTCGAGTGAAGGCCGGGGGCGGCCATCCCTGGCTCACCTTGCCTGAAGAGGTGAAATCCCTGGCCGACTGGTTTGATGAGAAGCTGGCCAAATAACAAAACCTTTCCGTTCATCGGGGGGCTGCGACGTTGCCGCTCGAAAGGTGCATAGATGAATCTCCTGCCCGCAGCAGAGCTGCTAAAGCTTCAGCGCCCCCTGGTGATTGCGCATCGAGGCTATTCCGCCTTTGCGCCGGAAAATTCCATCCCGGCTTTTGAAATGGCATGCGAGGCCGGAGTGGACTTTGTTGAATTCGACACGCGGAACTCCTCCGACGACGTGCCATTTGTCCTCCATGATGAACTGTTGGATCGGACGACTGATGTCTACGCACGCTGGGGGAAGCGCAGACTAAAGATCCGGGATTGCGAATCGAAGAGGCTGAAAGAATTGAAGAACGGCCTCTGGCATGCACCACCCCATCCCGGCGCGCGGCTCCCTACGGTTGAGTCGGCTGCGAGAAGTATTCTGAAAGGCAGCGCG
>VHDG01000535.1 GCA_016871475.1 Verrucomicrobiota bacterium | reverse complement strand
CCGTGATCTGGATCCGGTTCTCTCTCCTGTGCATCACGTTGCTCTGGCACAGCCAGGGTGTCGCAGCCCAAAAGATCGACTTCAACTTCCATGTTCGCCCCTTGTTGTCCGATCGATGCTTTGCCTGCCACGGACCCGACGAGCAGGCACGCAAGGCCTCTCTGCGCCTGGACACCCCGGAGGGACTGCTGGGCAAACGCAAATCTGGCAAGCCGATCGTCCTGCCTAGGCAACGGGCAGAATCGGAGCTCTGGAGGCGGATCACCACGACCGACCCCGAGGACCTCATGCCGCCCTCCGAAAGCCATCTCAAACTCTCGCCCAACGAAATCGAAACCCTGGGGCAGTGGATCGATCAAGGCGCGGCCTATCGCAAGCATTGGGCCTTCAACCCCATCGAAAAAGTGGAGCTCCCGAGCCAGGCCGCGGACGGATCTGTCAACGAGATTGATCGATTCATCCGGGCTGAACTCGCCAACCGCGGGCTGGCGCCGTCCCCTGAAACCAGCCGGGAACAATGGCTGCGACGGGTGGCTTTCGACCTTACCGGACTGCCTCCGAGCCTGGAGCAACTGGATCTGTTCCTGGCTGACAAGTCCCCCGATGCACATTCGAACGCCGTGGATGCGCTGCTTCACTCGAACGCTTACGGGGAAAGAATGGCCTCCGAATGGCTGGACCTGGCCCGATATGCGGACACTTATGGCTACCAGTCGGACGCTGACCGCGACATGTCGGCGTGGCGCGACTGGGTGATCGACTCCTTTAACCGCAACATGCCCTGGGATCAGTTCATTCTCTGGCAACTTGCGGGCGATCTTCTGCCGAGCCCAAGCCGCGAACAATACCTGGCAACCGCGTTCAACCGTTTGCACCGTCAGACGAATGAAGGAGGCAGCATCGAGGAGGAGTTTCGAGCCGAGTATGTCGCGGATCGTGTTCATACCGCTGGAACCGCCTTCTTCGGACTCACGTTGGAATGTTCGCGTTGCCACGATCACAAATACGATCCGATCAGCCAGAAGGACTACTATCGATTGGCAGCCTTCTTTAATAACATCGACGAATCCGGTCTCTACTCCCACTTCACCCAAGCCACCCCTACGCCCACCCTCCTGCTTTACAAGGAAGGTCAGGAGGAGAAGCACAGGGAACTGCTCGCCCGAAAGGCAGAGGCCGATCGGGCCTTACAGATGGCGGGGCTTCGAGCGGATGCAGACCTGGAGACGCTCAGAGCCGCCCATGCGATCAAGGATGTCCTCCCCCTTCCGAGCCCGGTTGCCGCCTACAGTTTCGATGCGATCGTGACCAACCGTTTTCTCAACCAGGCGAACTCCAATCAAACCGCCACTCTTTCCGACGGGCCGGTTTTGACGCAGGGAGTCCTTTCGAACGCGGTCCTCTTCTCCGGCGACAATTCAGTCACGCTCAAGGGCTCTGGGCAGTTTCGACGCACGGATCCGTTCACCATCAGCACATGGATTCGTCCAACCGAACAACAACCCCGAGCCGTCCTGGTGCACCGTTCTCGTGCCTGGACGGATTCGGGAAGCCGGGGGTATGAGGTGGTTTTGGATGAAGGCCGACCGTCCTTTGCTTTGATCCATTTCTGGCCGGGCAACGCCATCGCAATTCGCAGTCGCCGCAGTGTCACGCTTCACACCTGGACGCACCTGACAGTCACCTACGATGGTTCCAGTCGCGCGGGTGGCATGCGCATCTACATCAACGGGGAGCTCACGGAATCGGAGGTGGTTCGCGACATCCTTCACAGAGCTGAGTGGGGCGACGCAGATGCGAACGGACTGGAACTCACCCTCGCTGGACGTTTCCGCGATTCAGGCTTCAAGGGCGGATCGATGGATGAGTTGAAGGTGTTCGACCTGCAACTCACATCATCGGAGGTTAGGGCCCTCCACACAAACTCAGACTCCGTGAAGGCCGGCACAGACGCTGAGCTGCGGGAGCTCCACCGGTCTCGAATGCATGAGGGCTATCGAAAAGCGCTGGCTGAAGCCCGGAAAGCCCACGAAGAGGAGAACACGCTTGCCGGCACCATTCGTCAGATCATGGTCATGAAGGAGCTTCCGCACCGGCGGACCACGTATTTGCTGAAACGGGGTGCTTACGACTCGCCGGGAGAAGCCGTCGAGCCCGGCACTCCGGAAGGGATTCTGCCGTTAAGCCCGGAGTTGCCGAGGAATCGACTTGGCCTCGCCAAGTGGGCTATCGATCCGAAGAACCCGCTGACTGCCCGGGTCGCTGTGAACCGGATTTGGAAAATTCACTTCGGGCACGGACTCTCAGCCACCGTGGAGGACTTCGGAGCTCAAGGCCAATTGCCCACGCACCCCGCGCTTCTTGACTGGCTGGCCAGGCGATTCATTGAGTCGGGATGGGATCGCAAGGCTCTTCATCGATTGATCGTTTTGTCCGCCACCTATCGTCAGTCTTCCTCAGGCACAGCTGAATCCCATCAGAAAGATCCCGAGAATCGATGGTACTCACGCGGTCCCAAACACCGATTGTCCGCCGAGCAAATTCGTGACCAAGCCCTGGCCATCAGCGGGCTGTTGGTGCCAAGGATTGGAGGACCGAGTGTTAAGCCATATCAGCCGCCGGGCGTTTGGGAGGAGGCAGGGACAGGCAAAACCTATAACCGTGACAAAGGCGAAGCCCTGTACCGCCGAAGCCTCTACACCTTCTGGCGTCGAACCGCTCCGCCGCCCTCCATGCTGACGTTCGATGCGACTTCACGTGAGGTCTGCACAGCGAAGCGGGAATCCACAAGCACGCCGCTGCAGGCTCTTGTTCTGCTGAATGATGTCCAGTTTATCGAAGCTTCACGTGTCCTTGCCGAAGACCTACTGATCAAACATCCGTCCGGGCTGGAACCACGGATCAACGAAGCATTCCGACGTCTCTCAAGTCGTCAGCCCAGCCAGCGTGAGCTGGGAGTGCTGCTGAAGCTCTTCCAGGAGCAACACGACTACTATCAAGCCAGGCCGAAGGAGGCGGAGGCTTTGCTTTCCCAAGGCGACAAGCCGCGGAACAAAGACCTAAGACCTGAGGAGCTCGCAGCCACCACACTCCTGGTCAGTTCCCTGATGAATCACGACGAATTCTCCAATAAACGATGAACGCGCATTACTGTACCGGGCACGAGCCCGTCTCTCCGTTCGCCCGGCGAGAATTTCTGAACCGTTTTGGTCTGGGCGTCGGGGGCATCGCTCTCGGTTGCCTGATGAATCCCATGAATGGCGCGGCGGCGACAGATCGCGGGGTGCTACACACCCCTCACACGGCAGGCCGGGCCAAGCGAGTCATCTACCTCTTCATGAGCGGCGGCCCCTCCCAGCTGGAGACCTTCGACTACAAACCGGTGCTGAACGAGCGCAACGGTCAGCAGCTGCCTGACTCCGTGCGCAAAGGTCAAAGACTGACTGGCATGTCCGGCAACCAGGCCTCCCTGCCGCTCGCGGGCTCCGTCTTCAAATTCAACCAGCATGGTCAGAACGGCGCCTGGGTGAGCGAGCTCCTGCCACACACCGCACAAGTCTCCGACAAGCTGGCGATTGTGCGGTCGATGTACACAGAAGCCATCAACCACGACCCGGCGATCACCTTCCTCCAAACAGGTTCGCAAATCTCGGGCCGCCCGAGCATCGGA
>VHDG01000534.1 GCA_016871475.1 Verrucomicrobiota bacterium | reverse complement strand
AACGTGCCCTTCTCGTATTCCAACACTCCGACGAGCGATAGTGTTTCGACCTTGGGGGGCTTGCGGCTTTCGCCCTCCGTGCGGGAGCCGCGTGGAGAGCGGTTGGGATTGAAGATATTGCGATCACTCACGATCTTGAACGCCCGGAAATCCGAGAGCGGAAGAGAATTCGTGGACTGTGTGAGGGTCCGGCCAGGGGCCATGGGGGATGGCGCGGGGGCGATGGGTTCCGGGTTCTCGGCCGCGCTCATGGGAGCAAGAGCGGCCATGAGGACCGCAAGACTGATCGCGGGCCATGAGAGCAGTGTGGAGAGGGTGGAGCTCATGGTCCGGTTGGGGTCAATTGGAGCCCGCTGACTTGTAGCGCCAAGGCGATCTGCTGGCCGTCGTTATCCCTTGAAACCAGCTCAACCGTCTCAATCTTCATGGCCATGGGATGTTTCTCCACGGCATGCAGAAACCGCGCGACGGCACCAATCTGCCCTGAGGCATCGATCCGGCATTCGAGAGAGGAATGGTCGTCGGCATTGTGGCGCCATTGAGGCTTGATGGATGCGATGTTGATCTGGCTCTCTTTGGCCCAAGCATCGAAGGCTTTCAGAGCGCGACTTTCAGCGTTCGAAACCTCCACCGGAAGAGTGTTGGAGCTCATCATTGACCACTTCTGTCGGAGAGTGGCATCCCTTTCGCACAGGACCAGGCCTTGTGACACCTGCTTCCGAAGCTCGACAATTTGAGCGGCTCGGTTCTTCCATGCCGCAGCGAGCGGAGAGAGGATGGCGCGATCGAGCAACCAGACGCCTGCGATGGCGAACGTGGCGATGAGAAGCGCTTTTTGTCGTTGAGGTTGGTTCATGGCTGGGATTTCTCACCGAATCGAAAATTGAAGGAGAACTGCAGGGGAGCCTTCATTCGCAGCTGATCCAACTGCAGTTCCCGGACATCTTTGGAAGCTCTGAGAGCATCGATCGCTCGATAGAGCGAGGGAGCGTCCTTGGCTGTACCTGTGCAAACCACTGTGCCGTTTTCCCTGATCTCGACGGTTTTTGCAGTGACTGAACCCTCCTCGGGGAAGGATTCAGCAAGGACCTTCATGATGGTGAGAAATGGATAAGTTTCGTTGAACCAGGGCCGGTAGCTTCTGATGTCCTGCTGGATTTGTTCCAGCTCCCGGACCTGAGGGGTTAGTTGTGCCCATTGCCGACGCAGGCTCTGGAGTTGAGATTGCTGCCACGCGAACAGTCCTGCCACGGCGATTGCCAACACGGCCACAGTGCCCAGAGCCCATGAGAGAGCGCCGGAGGCGTAGCGCGTTGTGAAACGCCGCCATGCCGTGATCCTGGGCGGAAGAAACTCAAGAGGAGTTTCCATTCCTGCCAGGAATGCTGCGGCTGCTGCGACATCAGGAGTCGATGGCGCAGCGGGAGGGAGGCGGAAGCCGAGCCGTTCCGAAGGAAGCGCGTTCACTCGGTCCACGAACAAGTTCAAGGCTCTTGCAGGGGCCTGAAGGTCAGAAGCCAGCCGATCCACCAAAGGACCTTCACCGAACACGCGCACGGTGCGTAACGTTTCCCGAGTTTCCGCTGGCAGCTGAGCCAGCGTGATCCTCACCTCGCGAAGCAGTCCCGGCGTGCTATATCGGGAGTCCCCGCCTTCTTCATCCCGCAAGTGTTCCAGCGTTCTCATCGCCAGTATTCCACCCCCGCGGGCGACCAGCACATGAATCCGCTGACCCAATGGGAGAAGGACCATGGAGGTCTCTCCGTCGCCTGATGTGAGCCCATGCAGAGATGCGGATCCCAGACAGAAACTCCTGGGTGAAAGCCCGGCGGACCTTACGGCAGCGTCGAGCTTTTCGAGGGATGCGCGTGCGACACAGATCAGACTGCACCGTGTGGGATCCTCAGCCCCTGGCGTGAGGGAGGTCCGAACCGCGACGGCCTCGCCTCCGGTTGAGAACATTCTCTCAGCCTCCAGTTGAAGAAACCCTTCGAGGTCATCGCCGGCGAGGTTTGGAAGCTGGATTTGTGCCTGCAGAGCCCATCCCTGTGGGATGCATACAACGCAGTCACGCTCACGGATTCCTGCCTTTTCGAGCTGGCTGCGAATGTCCCTCCCGAGAAGCTCTGAATCCATGGCAGATGGATCTGCTGAGAGCTCTGCCGAAAGAGCGGCCTGGATCTCTGCCGAGCCGTTGTTTCGTTTCAGCCAGGTGGCTTTGATGAGGCGGCCGTCGAAAAGCAGTCCAAGAACGGAAGAGGCACGACGTTTGTTCGGGCTTTCGATCATTGTGCTTCCTTCAGTTGAGCCAAGGCCGAGCGCGCTTCCTGTCCCAGCGCCCACCCGAGACCGGTGAGATCCTGACGTCCAACGATCTGCGCCGTCCCCGAGCTGCTGTCGAAGAAGAACTTCTCGCGGCGGTAGCCTCTCCCGTGGCGTCCGACAGCCGCGATATCGGCTGAGAAGAACGAGCTCGTGTTGGTGAGATAAGCCATTGCGTTTCCTATCGAGGTGCCCTGCAGAGCGTCAGAGATCCATTGGGCGGAAGAAAGCTCATTTGGATGGCTGCGCCGGTAGGAGACGAGCGTGGCTGCGTTGTCCTCTCCAAGCCCGGGAATGCAGGTCAACACGGCTTCGCTCGCGGTGTTCGCGTTCACCAGGACGCGAGTCTGTCCGGTGGGCGAGGTGGTTTGAACCGTCACGTATTCCAGGATACCGGCATCCAGTCGGCCGTCGCGATTGTCCAGAGGCAATGAAGCGTCCCCGTCATTCTCGTTTGGATCCAGGATGCCGTTGAGATTTGCGTCCTCGCCGTATAGGAGTTCACGAGTCATTCCGAAGACCATGCGAAGCTCTTCAATGCTCTCGAAGTTTGAGTTCTTGGCCCGGTAAGGAGGGGTTAACCGGGAATAGGTTTCATCCTCGGCGCCACCGGAAGTGATTTCCTGGTCTGAATCCCGCCAGTCGATGATGGCTGCAGCCAGAGAGGAGTTCATCATTGGAAGAAGTTCAAGTTGCTGAAGGGTGGCGTAATTGATGTTGAGTTTCGCGGATTCATCAGTGAGCGCGAAGTATGGGTGGTTGGAAGGCAGGCTTGCGTCCTCGCGGCCGATGAACCAGAACGCGCCTTCACCCACGCGACTCGCCTGTGATCTATACTCCGCAGAGGTGGGGAGTTGCCCGGGAATGACAAGGTTGTTGAGGAGATGTCCCGCATAGCGTGCTCCGCCTTCCAGAACCTGTGAGGCAGCAGTGGCCGCTGCACGGTTCTCCGCGGTTTTCATCTCGACGGACATCGACTGGCCAAAGTACAGGGTCAAACTCACCAGCCCGAACATGGCCCAAAGAGTGATGACCAATACACTCCCCGAAGCCCTGGCCATCGTTGAGCAGGTCTGGCGGCCTGGCGTCAGCTCTTGGATGCCATTGCCCAGATGCCTGTGCACTCCAGCGAAGCTCTTCATCGGGGTCGTCCTCCGCTGCTTGCTCCAGGAGTTTGACCTGCGCCTCGGGGCGTGCCGGGATTGGACGGTTGCGGAGGCTGCGGAGGTTGCGGACTAGGGCCTGAAGAAGAACCTCGTGTTGAGTCGGTGGAGGCGCTCCCGGTCACGTTGGTCTTGGCAACCGTCATCAACAGGACTGTCCACTCAAGCAACTCTCGGTTTTGGCCATGGGCGTTCGCA
>VHDG01000533.1 GCA_016871475.1 Verrucomicrobiota bacterium | reverse complement strand
AGTTCCAGATATCGGTTCGATATGTTCACCGCCAGCAGTCCCTCAGGGGCCAGCTTGTCGAGATACAGTCGCATGGCTTCACGGGTTAGCAGATGAAGGGGAATCGTGTCCGAAGCAAAAGCGTCCATGATGAGCAGATCATAGCCTTCCGTCGCTGCCTCCTGAAGCCGTAGTCGGGCGTCGCCAGGGATCACGGTCACCAAACCTCTCGCGCACCCGGTGAGAAAAGTGAAGAGCTTGGGATCATTGGCCATGCGGATCACGGCGGGATCGATTTCATAATAGTCCCACCGGTCCCCGGGTAAGGCAAACCCAGCGATCGCTCCGCAACCGAGGCCTGTGACACCGATGCGAGCCTTTCCCGGCTTGCCACGGAAGATGGTAAAGATCCGACCCAAAGGCCCGGTGCGATGAAAGTAAGTCAGAGGTTCGCATCGCTTCAGGTCATCCAAAAACTGGCGCCCATGAATGGTGTTTCCATGAACCATTCGATGGGATTTCCCACCCGGGTCGATGGTTACTCGTGAGACACCGAAGAAGTTTCGTTCCGCGTAAATCAGTTTGCCATGCAGACTGCCCAGGAAGGCCTGACTGGCGAGTGCAGCAGCCATACAGAGCGCAAATCGCCAGGACCTTTCCTTGAAGAAGAACGCGAGAACGGCACCCAGGGAAAACAACAGAACCCTGCGGGGCAGCGGTTCGAGCCATTCGCTCCGCTGGGCCTGCCACGCAGCCATTGCCATCACAATAAAGATTCCTGCCGGGACGATCAGATCGCCTCGACGTCCCAGCCAGGGCTTGAGATCAGGATTCTGTTTCGCCATGCCGCCAAGGCCTGCAGCCAGCAAAATCGCCAGCGGATACTCATGAATGCCCGTGAACAAATGGGGTGCAACCAAAGCATTGAACAGACCTCCAATGACCCCTCCGAAGGACATCCATAGGTAGAATGATGTGAGTTCGCTTGCGGCGGGTCTTAGGTCTGCGAGCCGTGAGTGACAGAGCAAAGTTGCCCCAAAGAAGAAGCAGAGATGGAACCCGACGATCAAAAAGATGGGATGGGTGGACTCGGTGTAGAGCTGGTAGCCGAGGATAAGGACGGCAAACGGAAGCAGTCGCTGCAGAAGAGCGATCGAGATCCAGCGCCTCCGGGCGAAGGCCAGAACGAAAGTGGCGAGATAGATCCCCAGCGGAAGGATTCCGAGGAATGGGATGCTGGCGACCTCGGTGGTGATGAAACTTGTCACCCCCAACAACAAGCTGGACGGGACAGCCGCGTAGGCCAGCCAAGTTCCCCGGGTTTTCCATGAGACCTTCACGGTTTCAGCGGGAGGTTCATTGCCTACAGGTGAAGATACAGAACTCGTGCGGCTCCACTGGCGACTTCGCCAGGCGCACACGCCGATCAGCACGATGAGCACTCCGTATCCAACTGCCCAACCCGAACTCGCCTGCCGGAGAGTTGCGAAGGGCTCAACGAGCGCAGGAAAAGCAAAGAGCGCGGCAAAGCTTCCGAGGTTGCTCGCCACGCTGAGATAGTATGGATCCTTCGCCGTATGGTGCCCGGTGGAGGCAAACCATGCCTGAAGCAGGGGACTCGTGCTGCTGAGGATGAAGAACGGAAGCCCAGCGACCGTGAACAATGTTCGAAGCAGGTGCCACACCTGATGGTCGGTGGTCATGTCTGAAGCGGCCGGGGTTGCTGGCAGGGCGATAGGCAGGAAAAGCATCGCCGCCCCCAAAAGACCGAAGTGAACGATGAGCCTGGCAGCCGGCGGCATCAGCTTCTGGCTCAGATGTGCGTAGCCATAGCCAGCAAGGAGCATCGCTTGAAAAAAGACCAGGGAAGTCTGCCAGACCGCAGGTGCTCCACCGAAAAGAGGAAGCATCAACTTCCCTACCATCGGTTGCACAAAAAATACAAGCGAGGCGCTGAGAAAGAGCGTCGAGGCAAACAACCCTGTCATGAAGGGCCTTTCTCAATACATGGGCGAAGAGCGGACCGGTGGGGGATGGGGAAAAATCGGTCAGCGTGCAAGATGGCAGGCGGCGAAGCAGCCGGGCTTGATTTCTCGAAGTTGCGGAACCTCCCTCCGACACCGCGATTCGGCGACCGGACATCGTGGATGAAAGGGGCATCCCGAAGGGGGATGGATGGGGGAAGGAACATCTCCGCCCAGGAAAATTCTCTGCCGCTTCGAAGCCGGATCCACTTCCGGCACAGCAGAGATCAGCGCCTGCGTGTAAGGATGCCTGGGGTCTGCGATCAGTTCCGTCGAAGGGCCATGCTCCACGATACGCCCAAGGTACATGACCAGAATCCTCGTGCTGATGTGCTCCACCACGGCGAGATCGTGTGCCACGAACAAATAGGCCACCTTCAATTGGGTCTGCAGGTCTTGAAGCAGGTTGATGACTTGCGCTTGAACGGAGACATCCAAAGCACTGACAGGCTCATCACAAACAATCAGCTTGGGTTGCACGGCGATCGCTCGTGCGATCCCGATGCGTTGTCGCTGTCCTCCGCTGAACTCGTGCGGGTACCGGGAGAAGTGCGCAGGATCCAACCCCACCTGACTCAGGAGTTCCTCAATCCGCTTCCGCCGGGCTTCCGGCTCAGGTGCCAGACGATGAATGTCGAGAGCCTCTCCAATAATGTCGCCGACAGTCATCCTTGGGTTCAGCGATCCATAGGGATCCTGAAAAATCATCTGAAAGTGTCGCCGACGACTGCGTAGCTCTGCGCCGGAAAAGCGGGTGATTTCCTCGCCTTCAAATCGCACGCTGCCTGCGGAAGGCTCAATCAGCCGGATCACAGCGCGGCCAAGCGTAGTCTTGCCACATCCGCTTTCACCAACCAGTCCGACGGTCTCGCCTGCCCCGATCGACAAGCTCACCCCATCCACCGCTTTCACATACCCCCGTACGCCGCCGAACAGTCCCTGCCGGACAGGGAAGTGAACTTTCAGATCATGAACTTCGAGCAGATTCATGTTTTCCATAGGGGGCATCGAACCCAGTGTCCGGGCTGGACCTCCTGGAGTTCTGGAGGGTGGATCGAACAGTCCTTGGCTGCTTTCGGACAGCGGGGATGGAAGCGGCAGGCCGCTGGAAACCGACCGATGTTTGGGACGTTCCCAGGAATGGCCTGTAACCGGCTGCTCCCACTGCGCAGCTTGGGCACGGAATTCATGAGCGCACGTGTATAAGGATGCAACGGAGACTCCAGCAGACACCGCGCGGGTGCCAGTTCGACAACCTGCCCTGCGTACATCACCGCCACCCGATCAGCCAGATCCCCCACGATTCCAAGATTGTGGGTGATCAACAGCATGCTCATCCCAATTGCGTGCCTGAGTTCCCGAAGCAGCTCGATGATCTGGGCTTGAATGGTGACATCCAGGGCCGTTGTGGGCTCATCTGCAACCAGCAGACGCGGATGGCTCGCGAGTGCCATTGCGATCATGATCCGCTGCTGCATTCCGCCGGACATCTGATGAGGATAGTCGCGGACCCGGGTCTCCGGCGCGGGAATCCCCACGAGCTTCAGCAGCCGGATGACTTCCTCCATGGAAGCGGCCTGGGGTCGATGTAGACGCAGCGATTCAAGAATCTGGTCGCCCGTGCGAAAGACAGGATTCAGGGAGGCACCAGGTTCCTGGAAGATGTAGCTGACGACTCCACCACGGATGGTCCGCAACTCTGCGGAACTCAT
>VHDG01000532.1 GCA_016871475.1 Verrucomicrobiota bacterium | reverse complement strand
AGCCGGGCAGAAGAATCGAGATCATCGGCAAGATCGGACGAGCCTACGGGTTCACCGTAGAGAACAGTTATCTGGAGAATCCCGCCACGGGGAAAGCAGTGGTCGTAACGGCCGTCCTCTACACAAATAGCGATGGGATTCTGAACGACGATCGATACGAGTACGCCACGGAGGCGGACCCTTTCTTCAAAAGACTGGGGGAATGGGTCACACGCCGGTTCCTGATGGATTAATCCAGCGTGCTCCGAGGCCGAAGGGTCCTGGGCTCTGATAGGGAACCGCTTGAGCACAGGGAGAATCGGTCGATGTTTCTGTAAAACAACAGGATGGCAAAACTTTCCAGGCTGAGACCGGTCGAACTATCAGTTTACTGGACAATCTCAGAACCCTGAGGCAGGGTTCTGCGGCAGCTTTGCCAAGAGTATCAATGATTGTGTCGTCTGGATGAGTATTTCTTCGTCTAACGCCCGAATGCGTCCGGCACCCCGCTACCTCCGACAGAACTCATCCTTCCTGAAACGCGTGAAATCCCCGGTCGGCAGTATTCTTGCGGCTTGCCTGCTATGGCTATGTTCCTTCCCTGGAACCGCCGCAGATGTCGTCTTCAACGAGATCCACTACCACCCCATGCAACCTCCGGTGGGGCCGGAACCCGTCTCCGAAGAGTTCATCGAACTCTACAACCGAGGAACCAACACCGTTCAGTTGGCTGGTTGGCGCATTGCTGGAGGGGTGGACTACACCTTCCCACAGGTCACGATCCCGGCTGGCGGATACCTGGTGGTTGTAGCAAGCCGGACAAACTTCGAGACCAACTACGTTGGAGCAGGACCCGTGGTAGGCGATTGGACCGGTAAACTGGGCAACAACTGGCAGAACTTGGAGCTGATCGACTCCGCAGGAGAAACGGTGGATCAAGTGGCTTATGCAACCCAGGGAGACTGGGCCACCCGGGTGCGAGGACCCTCATTGTCGGGAACCCGAGGGTGGGATTGGCTAATCAGCGCGGATGGGTTCGGAAACACCCTGGAGCTGATCAATCCCTATCTCCCGAACACCCACGGACAGAACTGGGGACCCAGCCTCTTCCCTAAAGGCACACCAGGGACCGCCAACTCAGCGCTCAATACCAACTCCGCTCCCATGCTGCTGGATGTCCGTCATACCCCGGCCATTCCCAAGCCCGAGGAAACGGTCTATGTCCGGGCCCGCCTGCTGACGGCACAGGCTCCCGGCACGCAAGTCATCCTCCACTATAGAAACGCTTCATCCATCACCGCTGGAGATTACCAGTCCACAGAACTCCGTGATAACGGCTCCAACCTGGATGGCGTTGCCAACGACGGGATCTACGGCGGTCCAATCCCCGGACAAACCAATGGCGCCATCATCGAGTTTTATGTCGCGGCCACCAATTCGGCGGGTCTCGGACGCACATGGCCCCCTCCCGCGATGGAGGACGGCGTCCCTGTTCAGGCGGCAAATGCGCAATACCAGGTGGACGGAACCCCGGTCAACAGCACTCAGCCGATTTACAGGATCATCATGACGGCCGCCGAGCGTCAGCGATTGCAGACCATCAATCGGTCGAGCGACGCGCAGATGAACGCCACGTTTATTTCAACCGACGACACGGGCACGGAGATTCGCTATCGGTGCGGCGTGCGAATCAGAGGTGCGGGGAGCCGGTTCCGGGATCCCCCCAACTACCGGGTGGATTTTCCCAATGATCAGCGCTGGAAGGGGATGACGGAAATCAATCTGAATACCCAATACGGCTACCTGCAGGTTGCGGGAAACATCCTGGCGCAGAAAGCAGGTCTGATCGCAGCAGACGCGAGAGCGGTGCAGGTCCGAGTAAATGGACTCAACCTGGCAAGCACCGCCAACACGAGTCCGCAGATGGGCAGCTATGCTGCGCTTGAAACCCTCGACGGCGAGTGGGCAGGGCGTCATCTCCCTCTCGACGCCAACGGGAACATGTACAGGGCTTCCGTGGGAAACCACTCAGCGACTCTCAACAAACTCACATCCCGGGAACTGGCAATCGCCATCGGTTACACCAAGGCCTCCAACGGAAGCGAAGACGACTGGTCGGATCTGATCGCCCTGACCACCGTCCTCGCCGACACCCCAACCGACCTATACACCACCGAGGTCCGGAAAGTGATCAATGTCGAGCAGTGGATGCGCTACTTCGCCTTCATGATGCTGGCCACTTCGATGGAAACTTCCTATGCCACGGGACGCGGAGATGACTTCAGTTTGTATCGGGGACTCACGGACCCGAGGTTCCAGATCCTGGTGCACGATCTCGACACGATCTTCAGCCTGGGCGACGCGCGCAGCGATGCGGCTGTTTCGATCTGGCGGATGGTGCCGACGCTGAACCGGAACGCAAACACAGCACCCATGGACAGGTTCATGCTGAACAACGAGTTTGCCTCGCTGTACTTCCGAACCCTAATGGAACTGATCAACACGGCCTTTTCACCCCAGGAGTTTGATCCCCTCATCGACCAGTCACTAGGCAGTTGGGTGAATCCGGATTACGTCTCGCTGATCAAGAGTTTTCAGGTTCAGCGGAACCAGGGTGTTCTCGCGCAGATCCCCCGTCAATTGCTGCTCAGTCAGGCGGGGTTCTCATCTTCAAATGGACTTATGGTGGCCGAATCCGCGATCACCTCCCTGGGAGGTGCGGCAAGCGGAGCGGACACGCACCAAGTTCTCGTCAACGGCCAGCCAGCCCAGAACTGGACCGCCTATACAGGCCTATGGCAGATCACCAACTTCGCTCTCAACCCGGGAGTCAATCAGGTGCTCGTGCAATCGATCGATGCGGGGGGACGCGAAATTGGGCGCCTGACCGCCTCGATCTGGCTCAATTCAAGCCTCGGACAACAATTCGGCGGAACCCTGCCAGGAAATACAGTCTGGTCAGCCGCAGAAGGCCCCTACCTCATCACGAACACATTGACGGTGCCCGTGGGTCGCACGCTGGCCATTGAAGGGGGAGCCTCGGTGTTCATCTCGCCAGGTGCATCTATTGCAGTCAACGGATCGATCCAAATTCTCGGAACCGCGGTATCACGAATCAGGCTCTCTCCACCTCCCGGCGTGTCATCTCCATGGAACGGCATCCAGATCCTTAACAGTGCTCAATCCAACCGGATCGCGTTCGCTGACTTCATTGGCAGCGATGGTGGCGCCAATCATGTTCGCGTCTCGAACTCACGAATCCATGTGGAGGGCTGCACCTGGAGCAGTGGAGGATCCAGGACATTGATCGAGCTGAACAACAGCTCTGCAACCATCACCGGTTGTGTATTCCCCGACATCATCGGCGCAGAACACATTCACGGCGGTCCAGTGCCATCGGACGGCTGGGTGGTTATTCAGAACAACACTTTCGGAAAGACCACACTGCTGAACGACATCATCGACTTCACAGGTGCGCGACGTCCAGGTCCCGTGTTGATTGTGCGAGGCAACATCTTCACCGGAGCCAGCGATGACGTCCTGGATCTCGATGGAACGGACGCCTGGGTCGAAGGAAACCTCTTCATGCACGTCCACAAGGACAACCCAAACGTGGGGGACACGGCGAGTGCGATCAACTTCGGATCCGATTCAGGTTACGCACCCCATGTCGTTGCGGTCCGAAATTATTTCTACGAGGTGGATCATGTCGCACTATGCAAGGAAGGCGGATCCATCCGCCT
>VHDG01000531.1 GCA_016871475.1 Verrucomicrobiota bacterium | reverse complement strand
GATCCAGCCTCGATGTCACCCTTTGCGAAACACGCCAGAGCGAGCACCCGGATTCGCTGCACCTGTTCCTCGGGAAGCTCAGTCGGGTCCAGGTACATTGTGTTGCCGATCTGCAAGGTTTGATCCCAGAGCTCCCAGTTAACGAGGGTTTCGATCAACCGGGCCCGCCCAAAGGATGCGCTGCTCATCTTGCGATCAGCCCCCTTGTAGGCACTGTCCGAGATTTTTCCCTCAGAATTGGTGAGCGAGAGTCGTGAGAGATTGTTCCACCGGGGATGCCGGGGGAGCTCGATCATGTTCTTGGCGAGGTCAATGGCTTCCTCGATGCGTCCCAGCTTGTTCAACGTCCTAACCAGCCACTCGTTGTTGTGTGCGAAGTTGTGAATCTGATCTGGAAGCACGCGGTTGCGAATCATGTAAGCGTGGTCCACGCGGGCTGATGCCTCCTGCTGCCACGCGGCATCGGCATAACGGTGCAGGGCGTCATAGGTATGACCGGGCATGTGCCACATGTGTGCGATGCCCGGCGATCCCTGTCCGCACTTGGCTGCTGCATCAACAGCTCTCCGATCAGCCTCGTAGTTCCAAAAGTGAATGCGTCCGTGATGCACCGGATGCAGCGGGCGGGCGCGGAGAACTTCCTGAGCCAGGGCCTCGGTTGCCATGTGGCTCCGAATTCTCATGCGGCCTTGTGCGTCCCATATCTTGAAGACCAGAAACGCCTTGGCCTCAAGATCGTCCGGGTTGTCCTCCACAATTTGTTCCAGATCCTTGATGTAGTCCCTGTGCCGCTGGTTTTCCTCCTCGTCCGTCCTTGTCTTCGGTTTCGTGGATTCCGCCTTCTTCGCGGCATTCTGATCCTTGGCAGCCTCAGCCTTGCCGGCGTCCTTGGGTTTGTCCTTGGCATCCTGATCGGGCTTGGGAGGCAGCGTGGCTCCATGGAATTTGGCAAGGGAATGGATGTAGAGCCGCTCCCGAGCCGTAGTGTTCACGTCGTTGGTCCGGACGATCGCGCACTCGAGAAATTCCTTGGCTCGCTTCTCGTTGGAATGATTGGCCATGGCCATGCCCCAGAGCGCCATGATGCAATTGGTGTCCAGCAGCGCCACCTGGCGGAATGAACGTTCCGCTTCGAAATACCAGAACCCGTGCAACTGGCCGATGCCTTGGTTGAAGAACCTCTCAGCCTCCTCAGAAGCTGTGCTGACCGGAAACTCAAGCTCCGGCATTCCATCCATCAAGTAAGCTGCCTGACGCGGACCTTCATCATAAGCCTCGCTGTGCATCGAATGCCCGGCAGCGCGAGGAGACTCGTCGTGCGCATCGACCGCCACAGGCATCAGCACACAGGAAAAGATCCAGGCACAGGCTGACAGAAGCCCAAGTTCAATCGTTCGATTGCCATGCAACATACGTCACCAGACGAAGATGAAAGCGGAAACATTCCAGAAAGTTTAAACACGAAATGCCTTCACATAACTTCGCACAATGTGTGTTAAATTTTCTTAAAGGCTGAGTAGCAGCATCTTGCATCGATTGGTCTGCGTGCTGGCGTGACGGTTGTCCTGAGGCGCTCTTAGCTGCCTTGATCGTATTCCCGGAGCGGTCGAATCCAGATGTTGCGGAATCTCACCGGGTTCCCGTGCTCGTACAGCTGGATGAAGCCTTTGGGCGGATGCGGCTTGTCATAGCTCCCGATGCTCCGGTGACCCGTCGCTCCGTAGAGTTCCCGGCGGTGGTGAACAACAATCCCGTTGTAGATCACCGTGACGTAAGCCTTCTTGACCAGCTTGCCTTGGGCATCCCATCGCGGGCTTTCAAATATGATGTCGTAGGTCTGCCATTCGCCGGGCGGCCGGGCCGCATTCACCAACGGCGGGGTTTGACCGTAGATCGACGACACCATTCCATCGGCATAAGTCTGGTTGTTATAAGAGTCGAGGACTTGGATTTCATAGCGGCCAAAGATATTGATGCCGTTGTTCCCACGGCCCTGGCCTTTGCCTTCAACCTTGGACGGCGTGGCGAATTCCAAATGGAGCTGAAAGTCGCCAAACTCATCCTTGGTGCGGATCACACCTGTCTTGGTGGTCTCCATGTATCCGTTCTCGAGCTTCCATTTCACTTCGCCATTCGCGCCTTGCCACATGGAAAAATCCTTGCCGTTAAAGAGCACGATGGCGTCGGAGGGAGCGCTGGCTTGCTCGCTGAACTTGCTCCCGGAAGTGATCACGGGCGGCTGTGGTCTCGCCGGATCATGGATGTGCCATTTGCCGTTCGGCTGCATCGGAGTGTCGGTGTAGCCTTCCGCGGCGTGGATGCCTGTCAGCGATCCCGCCAGGGCCGCCAAGGCAGCCAGGGTCTGAACTTTGTTCATTGTCGTTCCAGTCAGATGATCATGCCCCGACTCCAGATCCCCCTTCGAAATGCATTCCCATGCCACGAAGGAGAGCGAAAGGATGTCGGTGTCGAGGCCATGTTGTGCGTTCTGTTAAGGGATAAGGCAAGCCCGGAGGTTCTGAGTAGGATTTGAATCCGCGACGGATTACGGTCCAACCCATGCGTTTCCAACTTCTTCCCAGAGGCCGATCGTGCTGAACCGCCTCCCGCGGACAACGATCCGCCCTGTCCTCGTGGCCTGGTTGTCCATAACCCTGCTGAGTGGATGCGGCAGCGCACGCTACTACTGGCAGGCTGCGAGCGGGCACATGACCCTGATGAGCCGGCGCGAACCGATCAGGAGCCTGGTCGATTCACCCACGATCGATTCCCAACTCAGGAGCAACCTGGTCCTGGTTCTGGAGCTCCGAGACTTTGCGCAACATCGCCTCGGTTTGCCAGCGGGCCGCCATTACACGAAGTACGCGGACATCCATCGCCCCTGCGCGGTATGGAATGTGAGCGCCGCCCCGGAATTCTCCCTCGAGGCGAGCACATGGTGGTATCCGTTTGCGGGGCGCCTCAAGTATCGCGGTTTCTTCGCGAAATCCGATGCCGCACAATTCGCACGAAAACTTCGCGAGCAGGGTTTGGACGTGTCGATGGGCTGTGTCGATGCCTACTCCACCCTTGGCTTTTTTCCCGACCCTGTCTTGAACACCTTCATCGATCGCGAACCCGCCGAGCTGGCCGAATTGCTCTTCCACGAGCTGGCGCATCAGAGGGTCTTCGTGGCCGGGGACACCGATTTCAACGAAGCCATGGCCACAGCGGTGGGCCAGATCGGTGCGAGACTCTGGCTTGGCGAAAGCGGTCGTCGTTCGCTCTTGTCAGCCTACGAACTGGCCCTGGAAAAGGAGCGCCGTTTCGTGGGGATGGTTCAGCAGACGAGGAAGGAGCTGGAGACGGTTTATGCCGCCACTGAATCGCTGCCGCTCGAAGCGCGTCGGTCAGCGAAGCTCTCCGTCCTCGCCCGACTGATCAAAATGCACGAGGATGCACGCGCCGATTGGGGAGGATCATCACCCTACGACGCATGGTTTGCCATCCCGCTCAACAACGCCCACCTTAACTCTGTGGCGACCTACTACGATCTCGTGCCGGCTTTCGAGTCTCTGTTCAATGGCAGCGGCAGACAATGGGAGCAGTTTTTTGATCGGGTTCGCGAGCTGCAGAAACTTTCAAAGAAAGAACGTCATGCCCGGCTTGTTCGCTGAAGCGCCCCCTCCCCTGCCCGGCTCGGCGAGAGCCCCGATCCGCTGGAAACGAGTGCTCATCGTCGCTGTGGGACTCGGTCTG
>VHDG01000530.1 GCA_016871475.1 Verrucomicrobiota bacterium | reverse complement strand
CTCTCCCGCCCGAGGCTGGCCTCGGCTCGACGCGGCGACACACATGCCTCAACAACGATGGCCATCCCAGGCTAGCTCGTTCCAGGCCTTTAGCGGGGACGGACAAACCGTGGCTTACACCGCAGCAGCCTCATCCACAGGCGGCTCACCCGGAGTCACCAATCTCTACCTCAAGCATCTTCGCGACGGACAGATTTGGACCGTGGATCGCTGGAACGGAGGCAATGTGAGCCTGAGCCGCGACGGACGACTTGTGGCCTATGACTCGGAGATCGATGTCCCGCTGCTCGGTGACTCGAACGGAAGCTACGACGTATTCGTGTGGGATCGACAGACGGGTGTCCGGGAGCTGGTCAGCAGAACGGGCAACCGTTCTGGCAACTCGAGCAGCGGGAATTCTTTTATCTCCGCCAGCGGCCGCTTCGTGGTGTTCAGCACCGATGCGACAGACCTGTTTGCCGGAGATGTCAACGGACAGCGTGACATCCTCCTGCGGGATCGCCAGCTGGGGAGCACGCGGGTCATCAGCGCCAACGCTGCAGGCTCGATCGGAAACGGATTCTCAGATGACGCCGTGGTGAGTGAGAACGGCCAGTACGTGGCGTTCATGTCCGGTTCGGGCAACCTCACAGCTGATCCCAACCCCAACGCCTATCAGATCTATCTTCGCGATTGGGTGAACAACACGGTGGTTCGCGTGTCAGCTTTTCCCAACGGCGTGTAGGGTGACGGAAGCAGCTACGTGCCAAGCCTGAGCGCGGACGGAAGGTTTCTCGCATTCTACACAGAAGCCTCGAACTTGTTCCCAAATGACACGAATGGGCTCCCTGATGTCGTGCTTTGGGATCGCACCACCCGTCAGCTCACACCCGCGAGCGTCGGCCAGGATGGAGTGCAGGGGGATCAGCATGCATCCATCCCCAAGATCAGTGGCGACGGAAGACATGTGGTTTTCGCTTCCCGCTCTCGATCCCTGGTTCCCCCGGACGAGTCCGATGGGTCAGCCCTTTTCAGTTTCGATCGCCTGACCAGGATCCTAACCAGGCACGGATTCAACGAAGCCGGATATGCGAGCCTGGATTCCCTGTATCCGTTTGGCGTGGATGACTCAGGCCGTCGACTGGCTTTCTCCAGCGCCAGTTGGAATCTTGTGCCGGGAGATGGCAACGGGTTTACGGAGGACGTTTTTGTGCTGGATCGCGGACGCTCGGCAGCTGATCTGGGAATCCGAACCGCACTGGATCCAACCTGGCAGGGATTGGGGTTACAGCATGCACAGGTCAGCCAACGCGTTGAAGCCACCGTAAACGCAGCGCATCTCGCCACCTTCGAAGCCCAACTCATCAACGCCTCCTCGGAATCCCAACCGTTCAGCCTGCAGACCACATCCGCGCCTGAGGGTTGGATGGTTCGCTATTTCGTGGGCGCATCGGAAATCACCCAACTCCTCATCCCTCCCAATTCATATACCCAGCACCTCGCTGCGGCCGCGGTCGGATTGCCCATACGCATTGAGATCCAATCGCTGAGCCCCGGCACAGGTGAAGCCTGGTGCGAGGCGCGTCTCCAGGTCAGCAGTCCGTCAGCACCGCTCGATCCCCCGATCGATGCGGTTTCGGCAGTGGCGCGACGCCGGCCCTCACCCCCATCCCATCAGGTCGTGAGCAAACAGGCCGGCGGCCCTATGGGAAAGGGAGCCAGCGGTTCAGCAGCGGTCAGCCAGGATGGACGCTGGGTGGCGTTCGAGTCGGAAGCCCTTGGCTTTCATCAACCCGACGAGAATCTGAGCCCGGATGTATTCCTGTTGGACAGACTCGACGAGTCCGTCCGGTGTCTGAGCCGGTCGTTTGAAGGCGGAACAGGGGACCAGCGCAGCACAAATCCGAGCATGAGCGAGGACGGCCGCTTCGTGGCGTTTGAATCTGAGGCGTCAGACCTAGTGGGAGGAGATTTCAACGCGCGGCGGGACGTTTTCCTGCATGATGCCCTGCTCGAGCGCATGACCCTCATCAGTGTTACGTCCGGCGGCTTTGCCCTTTCTCGCGACAGTCGCCGTCCGAGATTAAGCGGTGACGGTCTCTACACCGTTTTTGAAACGCTCTCGGGACAGATTGCCACCCTCGATACCAATGAGACCTGGGACCTCGTTCAACGCGACAATCGAACAGGTTTGTTGGAATGCATTTCCTGTGTCAACGGGGTGACAGGGGATGATGAAAGCACGGGAGCGGCGGTTTCGAGGGATGGGAGGTGGGTTGCCTTCTCAAGCCACGCACGAGGGATGGCTACCGGAGACACAAACCAGGCATCCGATGTGTTCCTGTGGGATCGCACGACACGACGCGCCAGCCTGATCAGCCGGACCTCGAGCGCACGCCCCGCCAACGCTTCCAGCGGAGGGGTCAGCATCTCCGCCGATGGCCGGTGGGTGTGCTTCAGCTCACGAGCGTCGGACCTGGATGTCGAGCATTGGGAAGCGCACTCGTCGATATTCCTGTTCGACAATTTCTCAAATCGGCTGATGCAAGTATCCCCTCCGCTCCAGCCAGGCCGTCAGTCTGCCGGCTACTTCGGAGGCCGTATTTCGCCGGATGGGGCGTGGATCACCCTCCTGGCCAGTCTGCGAACCTCACCCGCTTCCACCAACGAACTGACCTCAGTGCTTCTGTTCGAGCGAGCCACGGGTTTCGTCACGGAGATCTCCCGCACCCAACAGGGGTCGCCTGCTGACGGAGAAAGTTTCGGAGCGGTTATGAGCGCGTCCAGCCGCTACATCCTGTTTGAATCCAGGGCAGCCAATCTCCTGCGAGAATACTCCAACGGCTCCGATCAGCTCATCGCCCACGATCGGGCTTCCTTCCAGCCTGACCAGTGGATACGTCGAAACCCCAGCACCTCCTACCGAGGACAGGATCAATATCAGGAGGCTCCCCAGCGCGTCGAAGCGCTCAACAGGCTTGGCACCACAAATCTCTCCCATGTGATCATCCATAATCACGGAACCTATCCTGATCGATTCCTCATCATCGGAGATACGAACACCGTCTTCTTCGGCGGAGTGGAGTATTTTCTCACGACTCCTCCCACAAACATCACTGCAGCAGTGCTGTCAGGCGGGTGGCAGACCCCGTCGCTCCAGCGAGGAGAGCTGCTCGAGATCGGTGTCCGCACCATCATCAACGATGCTCGAATGTTCGAGCGTGACCTGCTCATCCAGGCTTTCTCGCTGAACGATCCGTTCAAGCGAGACACGGTGAGGCTGGTGATTCGGCGGGATGAGGATGGCGATCAACTCCCGGATCTTTGGGAGCAGCAGTTGCTGGGAGGCATTGGTGCACAACCCGGTCAGGACAACGATGGAGACGGGGTGAGCAACCTGGATGAATACACAGCAGGCACCCATCCAAACTCCGCCTTGTCGTCGCTGCGGATTGAAGAATTCCGGGCCGAATCCGATGCGAGCCTCCTGATGAAGTGGCGAGGTGTTTCGGGCCGGACCTACAGGGTCGAAGGAGCCGTGGGAGTCAATGGCACTTTTGAAAATCTGGGAGAGATGCCCGGAGTCGATGGAGTCCTTGAGCACCGGGAATTTTCGCGGAGCGGAGGAGAAGCCCGGATTTTTCGGCTGCGTGTGGAGAGAGATTAGAGATTGCACGAGGGAGCGAAACGCGGTGGATTTACCCATCCGGCCTGAATGACAACACCGATCTCGACCTATTCTTGCAAATTGAGTTCAGCTCA
>VHDG01000529.1 GCA_016871475.1 Verrucomicrobiota bacterium | reverse complement strand
ATGAGCCTCCGGGTGGAGGGAGTCAGCGGGTTCATTGAACGCCAGATGCCCGTTTACACCTAATCCCAGCACACAGACATCAATGGGGCCGTTTCTTTGGAGCCATCGGCTCACCCGGTTGACTTCGGCTTGCACATCAGGGGCATCGCCTCGGAACCCGATATAGCGTTTTCCCAAGCCGGCGGGTTTGATGAGAGTGTCCTGCAGGTAAGCCTCGCAGGAGGCGGGATCATCCGCTTTCAGGCCTCCCCACTCATCGAGCTTGATCACCCGCACCTTTCTCAGCAGCCCCCCTTTGGAAAGATTCACGTCTCTCAGATGCGCGTAACTGCGCATGGGGGTTGAGCCGGTTGCGAGACAGAACAAGGCATCGCTCTTCGCGCGCAACTCCGTCGCCATCCATCGAGCTGCCGCCCGGCTCATGGACTCGTGATTGCCAAACACTCTCGGTTTTATCATTTGAGAAGCATAGCTCCATTCCTGCGTCGCCGATGACGATTACGAGGGGAGGGGATGGACGCGAGTCGAAAAAGTAGGATGCACCCGGTACCGCCCGCTTGACTTCCCGACCGAATCGGGCCGGAGTGAACTCTTGGAACGAGCCAGAACTGTCACATGCCGAAGCGCACCCCTGATCCCAAGCTAATTGCGAAGCTGAAGTCCATGTCGGACGAGGCAATAGCCCGGCTGATGCGCAAGAGCCGTCTGCTTCGCGGACGGTCGAAAGGTAAACAGAAGAGGGAAGGGGAAGGGGCTGGTCGTTGGTTGCCGGAGGAACTGAAGCTTCTGGGCACCCGCCCTGACAAGGAACTCGCCCGCCTCTTTGGACGGACCCTGGGCGCGATCGCGCTGCGACGAAGCAGAATGGGGATTCCCACCCCTACGCCGCGGGGGCATCGGTGGACATCCGCGGACAAGGCGCTTCTCGGAACAGTGTCCGACAAGGACGCCGCGAAGCAGATCGGTCTCGAGGAGCGGATGATCCGGCAGGCCCGCGAGCGGTTTCATATTCCTGTCTTTGATCGTCAGTTGCACAAGTGGCTGCCCAAGCATGACAGGTTGCTGGGCAAGCTGTCTGACGAGGAGCTCGCCCGGCGCTTCGATGTCTCGATCTCATCCATCAAGCATCGTCGATCTCGTTTGGGAATCTATCTTCCGCGGGAGCTGAAGAAGCCGAAGCGGAGGCAGCGTCCGTGGACTGCTGGGGAGATTGTCTTGCTGGGCACGATGAATGACAGGGATCTGGCGAGGAAGCTGAAGCGCTGGACGCATTTTGTGAGGTGGAAGCGCGAGGAGCTTGGAATCCTGACGCCGTTCAGGAAGCGGTGGCTTCCTGAACACGACGCCATGATTGGGAAGCTGCCCGATGCCGAGATTGCGCGGCGGACCGGGAGGAGCAAGGAGGCCGTGGAACTGAGACGTCAGAAACTGCAACGGTGTCGGATCAAGCCAACCCCGCGTGGATGGAGCGGGGCGGAGGACAAGCTCCTGGGAGCGATCTCGGATGCGGCGGCAGCGAAACGGCTGAAGCTGCCTGAGACCATGGTGGAAGCCCGACGTCGCTTTTTGGGCAGGCCTGTCTGGGAAGCTGAGAGGGCGTCCGTGGTCCGGGGGCAAAGGAATGTGAGAAATCCGGGCCAGGCTTAGACAAAAACTCATGACTGCTTCGTCTTAGGTGTCAGATGGCTGAAGGGTTTGACCTTGAAAGACTTTATGACTCGCATGCGCAGGCGTTGTTCGCGTTCGTTTTGCAGCTTACGAGTGACGAGGCCGAGACCCGGGATGTGCTTCAGGAGATCTTTGTCCGGCTTGCCCGGCGGCCGGAGCTGCTGGCTGGAGTTCGCGACGAGCGGGGTTTTCTGCTGCGCCTGAGTCGCAATCTCACCATTGACTGGGTACGCCGTCGCGAGGCACGCGACCGGGCGCATGAAACCACCCGGGTGAATTTGGCGGAGGTGTTTCTTCCGTTGACCGACCCTGATGAGGAGGCGTTTCGTCGTGCGCTGGAAGTCGCATTGGGCACATTGCCACTGGAACAGCGGACCGTGGTGTATCTGAAGCTTTGGGAAGGGCTGACCTTTGATGCCATTGCCGAGACGTTGGAGATCCCTTTGAACACTGCTGCCAGCCGGTATCGTTACGCCTTAGACAAACTCAGAGACCAGCTGCGTCCTCTTTACGACGAGATTCGATGAAGAACCTGGAACAAAAACTTCAACAGCAGGTCCCCCGCCGGGTTCCGGCCTCATGGCGTGAGCAGATTCTCACGCAGGCCAGGGAAAGCGCTGGAGCCGCAGCCGGAAAGGCATCGGATCGGGGGGAAGAACACTTGGGGGTAGGGGAACCTTCGTGGATCACCCTTCTCATAGGCTGGGTGAAAGCCTGGGTCTCGCCTTCTCCTGCAGCACTCGTCACCCTGATGGCTTTGTGGGTGGCGACGCTCGGTTTCAACCTGGCTCTGCCAGAGGAGAAGCCTGTCTCGACTTTTGCCCAGGCATCGCCTTCGGCCCCAGTACCAGCGGTGGTGCAGCTGAGTCTTTTGCAACAGGAACGGCTTCGGCGCGAATTGCTCGACCTCACCCCTGAAGTTTCTGGTGCTCTCGCCCCACCCCTGAAGCCTCCAGCTGGGCTACCCCGCCGCAGCGCTGTGGTGTCGCCTTATCATTACGCCTGAGTTCACGATCCCCCATGAATACTTCTCATCCCTCATCCCCAATCGATCCCGCTGCCCCCCAGACTGTGGCCCGTCCCACAAGGACGCGGCGCGTGCTGCGTGGACTCCTTTTCTGTGTTTGTTTGGCGGCCAGCCTCCTGGCGTTGTTTTTCGCGGTCGAGAACTGGCGCGGTCGGAAGGCCTGGCAGGAGTATCGCAAGGAGGCTACGGCTCGTGGAGTGGTGCTGGACTACAAGGATTTGATTCCTCCACCGATCCCTGATGCAGATAACTTTGCGATGACGCCGTTTTTTACCGCGCTTTTTGACTTTGAGCCGGGGACTCAAAAGCTGCGTGATCCGGTGAAGACACGGGATGGCTGGAGCTTCCTGCCCGAGTTCCTCAAGGAGATTCCCAGGGATGATCAGGAGAAACTCAGATCCGTGGTCTCGGAACAGCGTCAGAAGCGGATGAACGGTGACTGGCAGAAAGCCCGCCCGCGGGATTTCGTGGCCATCTATCTCCTTCATCAGTTGGACAAGGACGATCAGGCCCGCAGCGCCGCGGATTTCAAGCCTGAGGATCTGGATGCAAAACAAGCGGCAAGCGCGTTTCTGGACAACTATCGAATCTTCGAGGACCTCTTCGAGGAGCTGCGCTCAGCAGCCCGTCGGACCGGGAGCCGCTACCCGATCCGGTATGAGGAGGAGAATCCGGCGGGAATCCTACTCCCTCACCTGGCGGTCTTGAAAAGCCTCACACAGGTCCTGAGCTATCGGGCCTCCGCCTCCCTGGTTGCAGGAAAGTCCGATCAGGCGCTGGCAGATGTCGCGCTCGCGATGAGGCTCTCAGATTCGTTGACCACGGAGCGGACCTTGATCGCCTACCTGGTTCGCATTGCCATGATCAACCTGGTGGTGCAGCCGGCTTGGGAGGGGCTTGCCGACCGACGTTGGACCGATGCCCAGCTGGTCCAACTCATGGAAATCTTCGGACGTCCGAAACCCTTCGCAGAAATGAAGTATGCCCTCGATGGAGAGCGCGGGTTCGGGAATGCGTTGATCGAGTTGATGCGTCGCCGGCCGGAGTTGTACG
>VHDG01000528.1 GCA_016871475.1 Verrucomicrobiota bacterium | reverse complement strand
CTTCCTCACAGACCGCGCTGTCGGATGAGGAGGTGGAAATGAAGGAGCAGCAGGGGTTGCTCTACTACTTCAAAGTGGAGGTGGCGGAGGAGCCTGGAGTCTTCCTGACCATTGCCACCACTCGCCCTGAAACCATTCCGGGCGACACGGCCGTCGCGGTGAATCCCAAGGACCCGCGTTATGCACGCTACATTGGCAAGCATGTGCTGCGTCCCATTCCTTCGGAGCTGCCCGTCACCGAGCGCCGGATCCCCATCGTCGGAGATGAGCACGTGGAGTTTGAGTTCGGCACCGGGGTGCTCAAGGTGACACCTGCGCACGACAAGGCGGACTTCGACATCGGGCTTCGACACAAGCTTCGAGTGGAGGAGATCATAGATGCCTCCGGAATCATGAACGCCAGTGCCGGCCGTGACCTCGCCGGGCTTGAACGGTTTGCTGCTCGCAAGGTGGCCGTCGAGTTGTTGCGTAACCTCGGCTCGCTGGAGAAGGAGGAGCCTTACAAGAACAAGGTCGGTTACAGCCAGCGGGCGGATGTCCCCATTGAACCCCGCCTTTCAGAGCAATGGTTTCTCAAGTATCCCGCCGTGAAGCCGGCTCGCGATGTTGTGGCGCAGGGACAGATGCGGTTTTTCCCGGATCGATGGGCCAAGGTCTATGATCACTGGCTCGAGAATATCCAGGACTGGTGCATCAGCCGGCAGTTGTGGTGGGGACATCAGGTCCCTGTCTGGCGCCGGAACGTCAACGGGCAGGAGGAGATTTATTGCGAGGCTGAACCTCCGGCAGGGGAAGGTTGGGTGCAGGATCCTGATGTGCTCGACACATGGTTCAGTTCCTGGCTCTGGGCCTACGAGACGATGGATGCCCCTACACGGAAGAAGTTTTATCCGACCACGGTGCTGGTGACCGGCCCGGATATCATTTTCTTCTGGGTGGCGCGGATGATTTTCGCCGGCTTCGAATACATGGGGGAACAACCGTTCCGCGATGTCTATTACACCGGCATCATTCGCGACAAGCAGGGACGCAAGATGTCCAAGAGCCTCGGCAACTCGCCCGATCCGCTGGATTTGATTGCGAAGTATGGAGCGGATGCTCTCCGGTTTGGGGTGATGCGCAGCGCACCTCTGGGACAAGACATTCTCTTCGACGAAAAGAACGTCGAGCTCGGGCAGCATTTCTGCAACAAGCTCTGGAACGCCTGTCGATTCCGCCAGATGCAAGGCGGGGAGATCGAGGGCGAGTTGGATCCCCAGCGACTTTCCAGCGAGGACAAGTGGATTCTCTTGCGACTCAATGAGGCGCTGAAGACTCTGGAAACTGCGTTCGCTGAATACAATTTCAGTCAGGCAGCCCAGGCGCTCTACGGATTTTTCTGGGGTGAGTACTGTGACTGGTATGTCGAGGCGGCCAAGGCGGTCTTCTTTGGCAATGATCCAGCCCGGAAAGCCCACAAGCTGGCGGTGATCGATTTCGTTCTGAGTCATACCATCCGCATGTTCCATCCCTTCATGCCCTTCATCACGGAGGAGCTATGGCAGGCGATGGGATACAACGGGGATTTACCGGAAGCTCAAGGAGGTCGGACTCTGATGACTGCGGCCTGGCCGAAGCCTTTTGACGCTGATTTTCTCGATCACTACGGATTGGACGGATGCTATCAGGAATACGTGGACGCAAAGTTTGCGTTGGTAGGCGAGGGACGGAACCTGAGGCGGATTGCCAACATTCCGCCCAACAAGAAGGTGCGGTTCATCTGCCGGCCGAAGCAGGAATTTTCAGCGCACGAGCTCGAGGTCTTCAGGATCCTCTTGAACGCGGAGTCTTTTGAAGTCGATGCCAGTTATAAGGCGGGCAGGGGAGTCATCAGTGGGAACGCAAGCCTGGGAGAGCTGTTCATGCCGCTGGAAGGCTTGGTGGATGTTGAGGCTGAGAAAGCGCGCCTTGCCAAGGAGCGTGAGAAGATCGTTGCCGAGATCGACAAGTGCGTGAAGACCTTGGGGAACCCTGCGTTTACTCAGCGTGTCCCGCCTGAAGTGCTGGCAGAACACGAAAAGAGACTGGCTGACTGGAGGACCAAACTCGCTGCGACCCAGTCCGCTTTGGATGCGCTCGGATAGTGTAGTGGCGGAATGAAGTGGGCGGGTTGCGCCCCGTCCCTCATCCCCCCCTCCAAGTCGGACGCGCTGTTCGTTGTCCACCCTTGAGGGTGTGCCTTTGCATCGCTTGCCTGAGCAAGAGACGCGCACGTGGGTGAGAGTCCCGGCGCGAAGAAGCGGGCATAGCCCGGGCACCCTGAAGGGTAGACAACAAACCTGGGGCTCATCATTGCTCACCCGCCTCGGAGTCGGGGCACGAATGGCATCAAGCGATGCAGTTGGATGCCACGTTCCCGAGCGCTTTCGAGAGCATCTGAAGTGAGTCACCGCTACGGCTTGCGCAGGCGATAGTATTTACCTTGATCGATGGCTGGGACGTTCACGGGGTTAGCACCACCGTTCCGCCGTTGTCCGGATGGAAGGATCCAGCGACCGAACCGTTGCGACCCGTGCCTGAGGTTGCGACGGATCAATGGCGTGACGGGCTCGCACTGCTTGAGCAGGGCTGGCCGCCTTCCGCTCCGTTCGTTCGACAATCACACGGGAGTTATCTCGTCGGGGAGGACGATGCCCTGCTGGATTTGCGTGCGTCAGGCGCGTCCATGCCTGAAGACCAAATCCTGCGGGTTAAGGCACGCGGGAAGGGCTTTAGGCTTGAGGCTCGTCGCACCGATGCCGATGCGAGTGGCAAACCTTTTGCCTTCGGGTTTCAGTTTCAGAGTGATCCTCCCAAAATCGCCCTGACCACGACCTACAACCGCAGACCGGCGGAGGACCGGGTTAACCAGACCCCGCCGCGCGGTTTTAACTGGGATGCGACTCATACGCTGACGATGGCCGTCATCGGAGATCGTGTGAGCGCGTGGGTGGATGGGGAGGAAATGTTGACCCTACGGCGATCGGGGCCGCTGGCGGGACACATGGCAATCCGCGCAGCGAAGGGTTCGGTGATTGAGAAGGTTGAGTTCGCTGATCTAGGCAGAAGCGGTCCGCCCCCTCTTGGCGTGGAGCAGACATTGGATGGGCATCGCTATCGGGTAGTCTGGGCTCCGGGAATCTTGTGGGAGGACGCCAGGGCGCAAGCGGAGAGGCTTGGTGGCCATCTGGTCACCATCACCCACCGGAAAGAACAGGAGCTGATCGCCCGCATGTGTTCAGGGGGGCTTCAGGAGCTGGGGGGAGGCGGTCAGTTCTGGTTGGGAGGAGCCCGGAAGGGTGGGGAGGGGGATCAGTGGCGATGGATCACGGGTCAACCATTTGCCTTCACCCACTGGGCGAAGGGTAAGCCAGAGAGCAGCAAGGGGGCAAAGGATTTGGCCATTACCATCCTCTCACCCGACGGAGGCCCCGGTTGGAACGACTGGGCCGGTCGCAATTCACGAGAGCACGCGGACCCCTGGATCGAAGGCTATATCGTGGAATGGAGCCCTCGATGAAGAGGATGCCTGTATTGGCTTTCCAGCCTATGCCTTGGTCATGCAACCTCCACCCATGCCCGGACCGCAACCCACGCCGCCGCCCGCGTTTCCACCGACGCGGTGGACACTGATACTCTCCCTTCGCGAGGGTGGGGTTTCGGCTGAACAGGCGGTCGGTGAATTGTGCGTTCACTACTGGTATCCCATCTACGCTTTCCTTCGCCGCGAAGGGCA
>VHDG01000527.1 GCA_016871475.1 Verrucomicrobiota bacterium | reverse complement strand
ACGAGTGCAGTCTATTACACCAACATCACTTTAATGTCGCGGACCTGCACGCTGAGCCTGGCGAATGTGACGACGAACCTGGCTGGTCGCTGGTCGGTGACGGTCACCAATCTTGGCGGCATTACCACTCCCACCTACAGCACCAACGCGGAACTTGTCGTGTTGTTGAAGCCCACGATCACGCGACAGCCCCAAGGCCAGACCGTGGATCCGGGGTCTTCCGCCAGTTTCACGGTTGCGGCACAGGGCTCAGCCCCTTTGAGTTATCAATGGTTTCTAAACGGCAATCCCGTCGACGGAGCCACACAAACGAATCTGCTTTTGGCCTCGGTGGGAGCTGCTGAACAGGGCTCTTACACGGTCGTTGTGACCAACCTGGTTGGAAGAGTTGAAAGTGCGGCGGCGGTTCTGACGGTTCGCTTGCCGAGGATTCTTGGCATCCAGCAGCAGTCTGGAACTGTGACACTCGAATGGACGTCGATTCCGGCACGGAGCTATCGGGTTCAATTCAAAGACAGGCTGGAGGATCCGCAATGGATCGATCTGCCCGGGGACGTCCTTGCCACTGAAGCCGTGAGCCGAAAGACGGACGCCATCCCTCCAGGAAAGAGCGAACGTTATTATCGTGTGAGCCTGTTGCCTTGAGGATCTCTCGAAAATCCTGAGCGGACCGATTGGTTTGCGCTTTTGGCGGGTTTGGCTACTGTCGCGCGCATGATTTCGCCCATCTCTGTTTGTCGTCGTCTCGTTTTGGCCTCCACGTTTGTGGGAGCGACCGCGTTTCCACTCATCGCGGCGCAACCGGGATCAGGTGATTCGTCGGAAGACTCCTTGAAGTTTCAACCTTCGCTGGAGACCTCGTTTTCGTTTGATGCCGGACTGGATGAGGGACAACGCGCCTTGGGCGACATCAATACCTGGCAGTGGCGATTCGATGCGCCTTTGCGGTTTAGTGGTGGAGGGCCGGTGGAGTGGACGGTGGGACCTGGCTTCCAGCGGTTTTCCTTCTCCCGGCCGGATGGGGCGCCGATTCCATCCGCCTTGCACGCATATCACGCGATCCTCGGTGCCCAGTGGCGGTTCTCTGAGGCTTGGACCGGACGGATCGAGTTGCAGCCCGGCGTCTATAGCGACATGGAGGACATCAACAGCGGAGATCTAAACGTTCCAGCACTGGCAGGCCTGATTTGGAGAGTGCGCGATAACCTCCTAGCCGTCGCACAATTGAGCATCGATGCTCGACGAGATACGCCTGCGATCGGAGGGATCGGAATGCGATGGGGCTTTGCTCCGGACTTGACGCTTTCATTGATGGTTCCGCGGCCGCAGATCGAATTTCGGCCTGACGAGAAATCGATGTTTTTTGCAGGAGCCTCGCTTCAGGGAAGAACCTTCCGGGTGGCGGAGGATTTCGGTACCCGAATCGGACGACCTGAGCTAAATGATCAAGACGTGGAGTACCGGGAGATTCGGCTCGGGGCTGGATGGAGGCGTCAGTTGGTCGAAGGTCTGTCGTTTCAAGTGGAGGGCGGCTGGTCAGTGGACCGTCGATTTCTCTACGACGATGTGAATCTGATGCTCAACGGAGCCGGTGCACCTTTCGTGGGTGTCATGCTCATCGGAACCTTTTGAGCGGAGTTGTCCGCCGCCGATCTGACGCGATGTTAGAGGCCGCTCGCAGTCTTCGTTCGTGAGAGGACGGTGTGACCAATGGCTTTCGCTCGTGCGGCGCCTTCCTTCAAGGTCTGGTGAACGTAGTCCAGGTTTCCTGCGAGTTCTGCACGACGCGCTCTGGCTGCTGAGAAGTAGTTCCAATAGTGCTCGAACAACGCTTTCTTTAAATCACCGTAGCCCAAGCCGCCTGCTCTGAGCCGCGATTCGTAGTCGGATGCGACTTCGGGTGCGGCCACAAGTTTGAGCAGCTGCACAGCCAGATTCTTATCTGCGTCCGGTTTCGGCTCCGCGGGAGTGCGGCTGTCCATGACGATGCCCATGATCTTCTTCCGAACGGCTTTCTCATCACCGAAGATCTCAATGGTATTTCCGTAACTCTTGCTCATCTTCTGGCCGTCGGTGCCAGGGACGACAGCGACCTCCTCCCTAATCCGCGGTTCGGGGATCACCAAGGTCTGGCCGTAGGTCTCGTTGAACTTGATGGCGATGTCGCGAGTGACCTCGACGTGTTGCTTTTGATCCCGCCCGACGGGAACGATGTTGGAGTCGAAGAGCAGGATGTCGGCTGCCATGAGAACCGGGTAGGCGAAGAGTCCATGGTTTGCGGAAATGCCACGAGCCAGCTTGTCCTTGTAGCTGTGGCATCTCTCCAGCAACCCCATGGGCGTGAGGGTGGTCAGGATCCAGGCCAGTTCTGTGACTTCCGGAACATCCGATTGACGCCAGAAAATCGCCTTCTTTGGGTCCAATCCGCAGGCAAGAAAGTCCAAAGCCACATCGAGGGTGTTTTTGCGGCGTTGGGCGGCGTCGAAAACTGAGGTCATCGAATGATAATCCGCGATGAAGTAGAGTGCTTCACCCTGGTTTTGGAGTTCGATGGCAGGGAGCATCATCCCGAAGTAGTTACCCAGGTGCAGAGCGCCGGACGGCTGAATGCCGGAAAGAATTCGCATGGGCGCCAAGCTAACTTGAAACCCGGCGGGGTTCAACGCATGCGTTGAACCCCGCCGGGTTTCCCATTAGCGTCCGGGCATGAGCACGACTTTTATGATGCGCCGCACCCCCGCCCAGCTGGGATACCGGATGCCTGCGGAATGGGAGCCGCATGAGGGGACCTGGTTTAGCTGGCCTCGGCCGCAGGGCATCAGCTTTCCCGATAAATACGACACGGTTCCTCCCGTGTACGCGGAGCTCATCAAGCATCTGGTTGAGGTCGAAGCGGTGCACATCAATGTCTGGGATGCCGATATGGAGGAAACCGTTCGCTCCACCCTTTCACGGCTGAAAACCCCACTGGAGCGGGTCAGTTTTCATCATTTTCCCTCCTACGAACCCTGGTGCCGCGATCACGGCCCGATCTTTCTCGTCCGGAAACGGGACTCAGGTGTGGAACGCGCGGTGGTGGACTGGCGTTACAACGCCTGGGGAGGGAAATACCCGCCGTACGACCTCGATGACGCAGTGCCCGAAAAGGTCGCAAAGCTTCGGGATCTTCCGTTGTTCAGCCCTGACATGATTTTGGAAGGTGGTTCCATTGAGGTGAACGGCGCGGGGACGGTCCTGACGACGGAGGCGTGTTTGCTCAACCCGAATCGCAATCCCAAGCTTAGCCAGTCGGAGATTTCCCAGTTTCTCCGCGATTATCTGGGGGTGACCAAAGTGATCTGGCTGGGAGACGGCATCGTGGGAGATGACACGGACGGACACATCGATGACCTGGCACGGTTTGTATCCCCCAACACCGTGGTGACGATTGTGGAGGAAGACATTGAGGATGCGAACTTCCAGCTATTGCAGGAGAACTACGATCGCCTGAGGAAGGCCACGGATCAGGACGGCCATGTATTTCGAGTTGTGAAACTACCAACGCCTGGGCTGGTGGAATACGCAGGGCAGAGACTGCCTGCCAGCTATGCCAACTTCTACATCGCGAATCAGATTGTTTTGGTGCCCACCTTCCGACATCCCAACGACCGGCGGGCGGTTGAGATCCTTCAGGCCGAGTTTCCTGATCGCCGGGTTATTGGTGTCGATTCCACGGAGCTCATCTGGGGGCTGGGCTCGTTCCACTGCATCTCGCA
>VHDG01000526.1 GCA_016871475.1 Verrucomicrobiota bacterium | reverse complement strand
TAATGCAACTTTTGACGCGGCGAGAGCTTCGACGGTTCGAGGCCGATCGTGGCCAGCAAGGCATCCTGCCATTCATCGCGGGTGAACTTCTCACGGCCGGCAAGAAAGGTATCGAAATCAAAGCGCGAAATCTGGATTGGCCGGATTTCCTCGACATAAAAGGTGTAATCATCCTCCTCGACCGTGTTGTAGCCAATGGTGGCCTCGCACCAGAGGCCGCCTTCGAGCAAGCGCTGGTTTTCGCGGTAGTGCCGCTCATTGATGGCGATGCGCTTGCTCCCGAAATTCTCCATTTCGGCCCAGTGGCGCTTCTCGGATTCCTTATGCACCACACGTACCTTATCGATGAACTTGTGGCTGCCGTTGCGCTGCACGAGCGACTGGGCGGCGTTGGATTCATTCGGGCGCACGAAGTTGCCCTGAATGGTTTCGTTCACCGCCTGCAATCCCGCCTCGATTTCATCAGGGTCATCAGTCGCACAATAGCGGGCTAAAAGAAATTCCAGCACGAAGGTGGGCACATTGGTGCCCTTCTTGACGCGCTGGACGAGGTCCTTGCGGACGACCCGGCCAGCAAAGGCTTGGTTGAGCTTGGTGCTGAGTGGTGTCATGCGGATGCAGAGTTAATGATGAAAGTCGGTGGTTAATTTCAGAGTGGCGAAAATCTCACCGGTTCCGGAATGCGCGGCGCGCAGGGTAAATTGGCCGGTGAACTTTTCTTCGATGCGAATGGGCACTTTGATGGACTGCCCGCGCAACATTCGCACCTCGCCCGTTGCCGGATCCGTCACCGGGCTGGACGCGGCCTGCGCCACCTTCTTGCCCGTGGAGTCAACCCCCTCCAGAAGGAACGACACTTCCGCCGGTCCGAACAAATCGTTGCCGGGCATGCTGACTTCGACGCTCGGGCGTAAGGTGGTCACGGTGCCTTGATTGGCTCCACGGTAAGTTAGGAATAACTCGATGCGGACAGCGGCGCTCTTCTTCGGTGAGGGTTTCAAGCCGACCTGCACGATCGGCAGGAGACATTCCTGAAGGGAAAGCCCTTCGTGGAAGTAGCGAACCCCCTTCGTGAACGTGGCGAGGCCGCGGGCGGTCACATAGCGGTCTATTCCGCCGCGAATCCCCACCTGAGTGGCTTCCACGCAGATGACCTGCGGGTTCGGCTGGCCTGCGCCGAGCAAGGCCCGATTTTTCACCTCGACCCATTCGCCATCGGCCGGTTTGGGAATGGCGTCGCCACCCTCGACGCTGTCGAACCAGCAGAAGCCGTGGTCGGTCGCGAGCACCGCTGCCGCGAAGCCGGCATCCGCGAGCCGGTTCAGCGCCGCTTGCAAATCCCGCAAGGCACCGGGCAATAGTCCGACCAGATAACCGGGATTGCTCTCGCCGAGCTGATCAATTTCCGAGGTCCGCACCACCAGCACCTCGACGTGGTTGAGGGAGGCGAGATTATCCTTGGCCGCGATGATTTCCGAAAGTTCAACCGCGGCAAACCGATTCGGCCCCACCACTTCTTTGATGTAATCCGACCGTTGCGGCAGGGCGGGTAGTGAGCGGCCTTTGATGACCGGCACCGGCTCTCCCGAGGTCACGGTGATTTGAAAATCTTCGCCCGCTCTGGGCAACAACGCGGCCATGCCAATCTTGGTGATGGTCGGCAATTGGGCGCAAACGGCGTTGACGCTCACCGTGTGGCGGCTGGAAGCCGACGCAGCTAGCTGTTTGGCTAGGTCATAACGGAGCGCATCAACCCAGAAATAAGCCACGCGCTTGCCCTCCTGCCACGGGATGCGGACGAACTGATCGTAGATGTCATTGGCGCGGGTCCGACCCGGCACAGGCCAGCCTTCTTTGACCACGGCATCCTGAAATTGGCGGGTAACTTTGTCGGTGAACTCCCGATGGGTCTCGCGCGCCCGGGCGATGACGTCGGCCAGCGGTCCCGGCTCGGGCATCAGGTCTTGAGCGACCTGCTCCATGACCCGGTGCGCCGTGTCCACGCGGTAGCCGTGATGGATCTGGAAATCCAGCCAGCCGGCGACGCTGGTGGGCGGGGCGTCCTTGAGCACCCGCTTCAAATCCGACACCCCCTGCAACAGATCCACACAGCATCCCGCCAGCTTCCATTCCCCCGCGCGAGTGCCGTCACGAATCCAGAAGGATTTGGACCGCTCCGCCACAACGCGGGCGGCTTTGTCCAAATCGTCGGCCAGGGCGGCTTTGGCGAACGTGCGGAGGAAGCAGCGTTCCTCGAAGGCAAAGGTGTCCAGCACACCCAGGTCCTCCAGCGCTCCGCAGTGGGTTTCCAAGCCCAATTCCCCGGCCACGCGGTTCGAAAATTCCTCGTAGATGGGCTGGGCGCTGGTGCGGTCGCGCAACGTGGCGCACAGATCGAACACAAAGCGATGATATCGGGCGACCGCCTTGGGCACGCCGGTCAGGGCTGGCGGCATGGCCGCCGGAAGATCCGCGGCAAATTCGCTAAACAACAGAAAGCGCCACAGGAGATGGCGCAGTTCATCCAACGCTGTCAGGTCCTCGGGCAACGCGAGGCCGAGCGTCTTGTGGACAATCGTTTGCAGTTCCTTGCGCCAATTTGGCGATTGTTTAAGCGCCTTGGTGTCCTTGGCATCCAGGCAGAGAAAACGCACCAGCATATCCCGGGTGCCCTCGGCTTTGAGCAAGCCGCTCAACACTGGCGCACCCTCGGCACCGACCACGAGGCTGTTGATTTCGAGAAAGGTGGGTTCGCCGTGCGAGAACATTTCTTCAATCACACCGGCCTGCTCGGGCAGGAATCGCTGACACAACGCGAGGTAGCTGTCTCCTGCGCCATCGGGGAACACGCCGCCCGCCAGCACCAACGGAGTGAATGGATCGAGACACACCGACTCCGGGTCGAGCGGGCGTGCGCGCGGCAAATACAAAACGAGCTGATGGGAATGCGTGGCGTCTTTCCCCAACTCGGCCAGCGCGTCCAGCGCCGCTTCACGAGCGGTGATAATGTCATCTTCCACTTCGATGAGTCGGCACTGGTCACTGGCTAGCGTGCGGGCCACTTCGAGCAGACGGCGCGCGGGGTCAAAGATGGTGAGCACCCGACGGTCGGCCGACACCTGGCGCAGATGGTCGGCAAGAAATTGTTCGATACGCATCATGGCTTGAATGGCAGCAGGCCACACTTCTCGAACTCGGAGTAGCCGGATGCTTGGCCGATCATGTCGATGCGCCACCAGCCGTCCGTTCGCTCTTCCAGATCGAGTTGAAAGATCCGGTCGACTCCATCCGCCGGAATCGTCGGGACAGTTCGGACTAGGAAGTCGCGGCGGCGCGGAACCTGCACGCCTCGGCCGAACTCGGGGGGAGCGGCGGGCGGTGCTAGCACCGGCTCAGGATAGACGTAGAACCGCCGTTCGATTTTTTTCCGATCCACGCATTCGATCGGGAAAACAGCACTGGAATCGACTTCGTTCACTGGGGTTCCTCCATATCCAGTTCAGCGTCCGCCTTCTTCTTGGCCTTCTTCGCCTTCTTCGCCGGCGGCTGGACGGTGCATAGCTCCTCCAGGCCGTGCGCAATGGCGAGGGAACGGTCGCTCTTGCACTTCTCGCGGACTCGGTCGGGCCAGAGGGTGTGGGCGAGGTGCGCCCAGTCGTAATCGCCGCGTTCCAGTTCCTGCCAGCACGCCTTCAGATCCTTCTGCCACTTGGGCAGACGGAATAGTTTCCAGAGGGGGCAGGCGGTGATGAGGAC
>VHDG01000525.1 GCA_016871475.1 Verrucomicrobiota bacterium | reverse complement strand
ATGTCAGGACCTGACCGCGATCGATCCTGCATTGGCCGTCTTCGATCGTCAGACCACCGCGGTGGAGCAGTTTGAATCCCTTGCGCGCGCCGTCCGCAGCCGAGGGGGCAGGTTGATTCTCGACGTGGTGATCAATCACACGGGCTGGGGCGCCACGCTGCAGGAGAATCATCCGGAATGGTACGCACGGTCATCGGAAGGGGGATTTGTCTCTCCAGGTGCATGGGGAGTTGTGTGGGAGGATCTGTCGGAGCTCGAACACAAACACGGGGAGTTGTGGGAACATCTCGCGGGGGTCTTCCTGACCTGGTGCGCGCGTGGAGTGGATGGGTTCCGTTGCGATGCCGGATACAAAGTGCCCGTTGCCGCCTGGCAGCACATCATCGCGCGAGTGCGACAGGAGTTCCCAAACACCGTGTTCCTGCTCGAAGGACTCGGCGGGGCCTGGTCCATCACCGAGGAGCTGCTCGCCGAGGGCGGAATGCAATGGGCCTATTCCGAACTGTTTCAGAACTACACAGGCGCTGATGTCGCACGTTACCTCGACTACGCCTTGCGCCAGAGTGTCCGCCTGGGGGCTTACGCTCATTACAGCGAGACCCATGACAACCTCAGGCTGGCGGCATCAGGGAAGGAGTGGTCTGCCTATCGCAATCAGCTCTGCGCTCTGACCAGTGTCTGCGGAGCCTACGGGATCACCGCAGGCGTGGAATGGCTCGCGCCTGAGAAGATCAATGTTCATCAGTGCGGCGGACTCAACTGGGGGGCGAAGGATAATATCGTCTCGCTGGTCCGCGATCTCACGCGCCTGCTCTCGGATCACCCGTGCTTCTTTGACGGTGCCGTGTTGCATCGACTGAGTCCTGAGGACTCACCGGTGTATGCATTGGCGAGAACTTCAGCTTCCGGTGAGGACAAGGTCATCGTCGTCATCAACACCGACGTTAACCACCCGCACAAGCTGTCCATCCCATCCAGCCTGCTGGAGAATCTCGGGTCGCTGGGCTTCGATCTGCTGGGCGGGGTGGCGCCTGAGTGGAGTCGAAAAGCCGATGGCCAGGCGTCGACACAGGTTCCGCCCGGAGCCTGTTTGTGTCTCTCCGGCGAGCCGAAGCCGGTGGGCCTGGCAGGCGAGGCATACCGGGCAACACGAGCCCGGGCAGCGTTCGTTCTCCAGTCTGTCGCGGCAGTCCATCCAAAGGCCTTGCTGGGCGAGTTCGATTGGCGGGCGCTGGCAGAGAAGTTCGATGCTGATCCCGCAGGCGTTCTGGCCGCGACCGTCCGTCTCGAATCTGCGTCACTCGCGGATTCCGTCACGGCCTCACTCCGGAAAGCACTGGGGCGCGTGAGCTATCCTGAAGTGGTCGAGTGGAGAATCAGCGACACCCGACGCACCACCATGCTTCCGCCCAACCATTGGCTCATGCTCATCGATTCCCATCCTTTCCGGGCGTTGCTCAGAGCAATGGATGGCAGCGTCATCCGCCGGGTGGAGTCCGTTCCCACCAGCGCGGGATACGTCGCCGCATTCTTCCCGAAAGGTTCCGGCGAAGCAGACATGTCCCTGGAGTTGGAACGTCAGAACGGGAGCCGCGAGCTGATCAAGGCGGTCGTGCGAAGGCTATCCGACACACCAGCGCCGGCGTCGCCGCGAAAACCGGATCCAAGAACAATCGCCCTGCTGACGAATGGTCGCGGAGGCATGGCCAGAATGGCTGCCGGGCTGGGATGGGTGCAGTCCAAGTATGACTGCGTGCTCGCGGGAAATTTGCATCCCGAGGTTCCGACGGACAGGCATGTGTTCGCGAAGCGGATCCGAATGTGGCTGGTGGCGGACGGGTTCATCGGATCACTCGATCATTCCTCTCTGGTGTCATTCTCCGCGGGCCCCACGGCCAAGTGGAACTTCGAAGTGAATGCCGGGGACGGGAGGAAGGTGGGGGTCGAACTCGAGGCCGACATGCTCGAAGGCAGGAACACGACGGTCTTTCGGATCGGTCGGGTGGCGCTGGCAAACGACGTGCGGCATCCATTTCCCGCGAATGCCCAGGTGAGCGTCACCATTCGAGTTGATCTCGAGGATAGAAACTTCCACTCCGAGACCCAGCGAAACGGAGGGACCGAGAATCACTTTGATGCGCACTGTTCAGTGCTTGCGGATCGGACGGGGTTCCGATTCGACCCTGCCGCTGACCGGGTGCTTCAGGCTTATGTCACCTCAGGCAGTTATCACCCCCAGTCGGAGTGGTCCTGTGGAATCGAGCATCCGATTGAGCAGTCCCGAGGTCAGACGGGAGCGGGCGACGCGTACAGCCCGGGTTGGTTTTCCGTGCCTGTAAAGGAGGGGGCTTCCGTTCACCTCGTGATCTCCGCGGATCCCGTTCTGCCGAGCGCAGCCGTCGTGGAGCAGTTTGCGCGAGACCGACAGCATCGACAGGAGTCGCTCCTGCATCGATCTGGGATTTCCAAGGGCGACAAGCTGGGCCGCGCGCTCCTGAACTCCGCACAAGCTTTTGTGGTTCGACGGGGAGACTACAAGACGGTGGTGGCGGGTTACCCATGGTTTTTGGATTGGGGGCGCGACACTTTGATTTGCGCCCGTGGACTTTTGGCGGGTGGACTTGTCGAGGAGGTGAAGCAATTGCTGCAGGTGTTCGGGCGATTTGAATCACACGGGACGTTGCCGAACACGCTCCACGGCGAGAACGCATCCAACCGCGAGACGTCGGACGCTCCGCTCTGGTATGGGGTCGTGTGCGAGGAGTTGGTGGGGACTTTGGGAAATCAGATTTACCAAACGCCGGTGGAGCAGGGCGGGCGCACCCTCGCAGCCGTGCTCCGGAGCATTGCCGCCCATTACAGGGATGGCACGCCGAACGGGATCCGGATGGATGCTGAGTCGGGGCTGATCTGGAGCCCCACGCACTTCACGTGGATGGATACGAACTATCCGGCCGGCACGCCCCGGGAAGGGTATCCGGTGGAGATACAGGCGCTGTGGATCCGATTACTGAAACAGGTGGCAAAGCTTGAGGATCCGAGTGCTTCACGGGAGTGGATGCAGTTGGCGGCCAAGGCTGAGCAGTCGTTCATGTCGCTATTCTGGCAGGAGGACATGGGGACCCTTGCCGATGTGTTGATCGCGGCCCGGGGAGTATCGGCTCGGGAAGCCCGGCCCGACCGTGTCGTTCGAAGCAACGCGGTCATGGCAATTGGTTTGGGTATCTTGAAAGGCAAACGTGCCCAGCGACTGGTCGAGACGGTCCTCCATCAGCTGGCGGTTCCCGGAGGGTTGCGCAGCCTTGCTCCCTTGCCGGCAGACCCGCCGTTGGAGATCCGGGGAGGGCAGGGGCAGTTGTTGAACGATCCGCATCATCCGTATTGGGGCCAGTACGCGGGGGACGAGGATACGCGTCGCAAGCCGGCCTATCACAACGGCACAGCCTGGACCTGGACCTTTCCCGGTTTATGCGAAGCGTTGACGATGGCGTGGGATTGGCAACCTCAAGCTTTGGCCGCGGCTCGGGCCTACCTGGGGAGCGTTGCCAGCCTGATGAGGAGCGGGTGTGAGGGGCATCTGCCTGAAGTCATGGACGGGGATCATCCCCACACGCAGCGAGGATGTGATGCTCAAGCATGGGGAGCTTCGGAGGCTTTGAGGGTGTGGCGGGAACTCTCCCGGAATGCGCATGTGTCGGATGCCGATCCTGCGTCCTTGCGAAAGTGATCGGCGCTCAGAAGGCGTTCCGTCCCACCCCATAAAGGAC